>JBKBTW010000107.1:0-9129 GCA_046291245.1 Pseudobdellovibrio sp.
ATATTTCCAGTCACTTCTAATGCTTCCCGAGGGTTGTTATTAAGAATTCCTACATTTCCTCCTGAATAATGAATATTGCTTTGATTTGTAGGTGTTTGTTGCCAGAAACTTTCGGTATCCTCTCCTAATATTATACATTCAATTATGCGATTAGATGCATCTAATCTTGCTTTAACTTTCATTTCAGTTCGAATTGCTCTCGGTCCGGTAATATCACCTTGTTTATTTAGCCATAATCTAAGATTAATAATTCTTTCAGTTGGGATTGATGCACTTGGAGTTGACTGTGCATAAAACTCATACCTATCGTAAGCTAAAGTTCCTGATTCATGTAGTACGCCTTGTGCAAAACTAGCAACATTAGATTCATCACGAAGTTGTGTCAATGTAAATGGCACGGTAGAAATATTTCTTGCTGACCCTGGACTTATTGTATTTAAGCAAGCTAATTTATTGTTAAGTAAGTTTCTGATTCTTGCTACAGCATCTCGCTGATTATCCTTTGCATCTATACCTCTTTGAGCACGATAAGCATTTTGCATCATAGTAGCAATACCTAAACCAATTATAACCATTATAGCAGCTACAACCATTAACTCAACTAGTGACATACCTTTGGTGTTTTTTAGATATTTAATCATTACTTTACTTTCACCCAGTGACGTCCATTTACTTGAATTTCTTTTCCTTCTGTACCAAATGTTAAGTTTAATTCTTTCTTTTTATAAATTGCTACTAAACGCTCTGGATAATCACGCTTTTCTTGAAGTGTCATTTCAGTTAAGTAACCTTTTTCATCGTTTGTTAAAGGAGTGCCACATTCATATTCTTTATCTACAAATGCCAAAACCCAGCCGGCTACAGCTATAGGTACTTGTGCATCGGGGTGAACGCCTTGCCCTACGGCCATTCCAAATGTATCAGTTGCAATACCTATTACACTTTTTTGACAACGTTCAGTGCAAAGAATAGCACCTTCAAAAGTATCTCTGTAGCACATTCCATACACTAGTTTGTCATTAAGTTTTTGAAAATCAGCATAATCATTCCATACCGCATTCCAAACTTTTTCAGCACGAAATTGTCCACGTAGAGTTCCGGGAGAAGAGACGTCTTCTAGTTGCAAATCAGGTCCATTTGTAGTGCTTGTTGGAATACCCGTCATATTGTTAAGCGTAACATTTTTAAGCCTTGCAGCCGCCCCAACCTGAGCATCAGCCGGATTACCTATAATAAGAGTATTTAAAAGTTTTGAAAGTTTAACCATATATCAATTTTAGATCGTTGACTTATGAGATCTAATTTTTAATTGTCTTAAAATTAAATCTAGCGATCTACCCCTATGTAGTTTATTCTATACGAAGAGGGGTTTTTAATGCAACGTAGATCATTCGTAGCTAGTCTGATTATTGGATTGGTTGTTGTTCGTGAGTTTTTCATAAAATCAATGTCTTTTTTTGCAACGAATAATCTAGTTGATTCGTCTCATTCTAAGAACGAAAAAACGACCTCAAATCAACTCCAAACAAATATTGAATATCAAGTTATTCAAATTAAAAGCGGTATGGATTACTTACTACCCAACAATCCTCAAGATGGCTTCGTTATTTACGTCAATGTTGATGAGAATATATCTCAAAAGCCTGCAGTCATCAGAACGACTCAACATTTCATTATTGATGGACAAAAGTCCATGTTAGTTGATGCGCCTGTGGATTTTAGTTTGATTTATAACAACTCGCAAAAAGTGTGGCATTTTAGCCGAAATCGTTTTTACAGCACAGAGTCAATCTCATAAATCACGGGCAAATAAATATAGGCCTATAATAATCTTGACCATTTTCATTGATTTAGCCAACGTTAAAAAGGTCTATTTAAAGCCTTAACAAGGACTCTTTATGAAGAATGCAATACTTTTACTCACTCTCTCATTCTTATTTTTTTCGTGCACAACTCGTTATAAAAAAGCTCAAAATCTCATGGCTGATGAAAACTATGATGAAGCTCTGACTATTTTACAAGGACTCGTTTCTGAAGACCCAAAAGATCCTGACTATGCAGTAGCCCTCAAGCAAGCACGCGAAGGCGTTTTGAGCAAATCTCTCATCCGCGTAAGAATGACTCGCTTAGCAAATAATAACATTGAAAGCTTAGAGCTTCTAAGAACGGTTTTTGAACAGCAAAATGATTGGAAGCTTTTTCCAACAGGAGCGGTGGCTTTTACTCAAAATGAAGAAGTCATAGAAGCCCACAAAACCATACAAAAAGAAATTGCAGCGCTTGAAAGCAAAAAACAATACTTAAGAGTTCTTTATGTTCACGAACGTTATAAAATTTTATTTACTGAAAACCAGAAAAAAAGCTTAGCTCAATCTTATAAAAACGCAATGGGTGAAGGTCGTAAATTTTGCTTAACCAAAAGTAAAACCACACAAACGAGTACCCACTACTATAATATACTTATTCAAAAATGGTGTGATTTCGTAGATCAAAAAACTTCTATAGCTAAATCTAACTCTCCACTTTTTAAAGATATCTCCATAAAAAACGAAAGCCTCACTTCTCGATCATCTCTTCCAGACAGTCTTAATGCCTTTATAACCTCACAACTTAACAAGGGTAAAACCAAGGTGTATTGGATTGGTCCACAGACTGAAAAAACACTTAATTTATATGTTTCAGGTTTCTATCAATTAAATGAGAATCGTTACCGTGAATATAGAGTCCACAACTATGAAGAAGATATTCCTATAACTGAGTATGTTACTCAAACAGAAACCGATCCAAAAACTTTACAAACAATTACAAAGAGCATCCCGCAGACAAAATATATCAAAAAGCCTAGAGTTTATCCTTATTATGTCAATATAACTCTTCAATCATTGAACTCGGCTTTAACGCTTTTAAAGTACAGTAATTTAATACCTGAAACGACATTCGATTATAAACAAGAAACTAAATCAACCTCTCACAGCTATAATTTACCAAATATAGGTTTGAGACCATTAACTGAAGGTCGGCAGTACACCTCAGACGAATGGCAAGCCATGACATCTGAACATTACACACAAAATATTATTGAACATCTCAATAAAGCCTATAAAAGTTATTATTGTGAGCAACTGGATGAGCGCAAAGCTAAAACGCAATTTATTGATCAAGCTTTATTGTGTTTACGCTCTGCATACTCAAGCTCTACATCTATTAATCAAATTTTTTTAAACGAATATCAAATGACTCCAGCTGAAATGAGCAATTTATTTTCCGTAGTTGATTAGCCTCACCCAATAAGTCATCGACTAATACTTAAAAGATAATTCCTCTTCACCTGCATCTATGAACACTTCTTGAACTTTAAGTTCGCTTACCATGTGAGTGAACTTCATTGATCCCATTTTACGAATGGATTTACTAGTCTTAACGGGTACCACTTTTAGTTTTAATGTGACAATACGACTGCTCCCTAAGCTGGCTGTAACAAGCTTAGCTTTTTCTTCTGGTACAGAAAGAAACTTTAGTTTATCTAAATTTATTAATTTCAGGCCCACTGTTGTGGGAATATCCTTCTCACGGTTTAAAGAAGAGTTAGAGCAATAGGCTTTATCCGAAGTCGTCCCTCCGATTCCACTCGACATTGAAAAACCGCCTTCATATTGATTTACAATCGTGTTCTCAGGTTTTTCTAAATTGATTTCAACAGGGAAACCCTTTTTCTTAAAATCATACTGTCCTAATTTAACTTTAGGGTGAATATAATAAGTATCTACGGGTTTAGCTAAGGCCTCATCATATTTTTTTAGCCATTTAACTTTTTCTTCTTTAAATTTAAACTCATCATTTTTCACTGATCTATAATCATAGTCAGAAAAATCCCACCAAACCTCGAATTCATCTTTTTGTTTAGATTTAGACAGCCCTTTGGCATAATTAAGATAGGCATCTACACATTCAAAAGACTTTTCTTTATTCTCCACTGGATTTTCTTGATTCTCAGCAGTTTGATCGTCCGCAGATGATTCTGGAGAACTTTTATCTTGATCACCTTCAGACGAAGGCTGTCTAGCCTCTGTTGAGTCTACAGTGATTGTGGGCTTTTCATTATGAGCAGTGGATACTTCTTTATCTTGTGCCCATGAGTGGTAATTTAATAGAAATACTAATAATAACAATAATAGAGCGCTTCTTTTCATGTTTTTTAATTTCCTGTGATGTAAAATTTTGTTTTATGCCTATCGATCAAATTGATAAAAACTTTATACAGTTTTTTAAAACTAGACCTTAATAAAGATAAACTTCTAATTTTCCCCAGCCAGTTCATAAAGTTAAAGAGACAACTAAGCCCTAGACCTAAGAAAAGGCCAAATTAAATTGTCCACATAATTTAAGTACTTCCATTACTCCTGCAATAAATCTGGACTTATCTAAAAACAAATATGTGTCGAAATGATATGTATGAAACATATTGCGTCTAAATTATTTTTGATTTTTATTATCCTGATAACATCAAGTTTTTCTTTTGCACAAAAAGCGATTACAGAACTTAATGAAAAAATCAGGCTTGAAAAAGAAATTAAACAGCATTTAAACGAAATACTACAATCACGAATCGCAAACGAAGACTACAATATAGAAATAGATGTTAAGCTCATGTATCTTTCAAAAGATCTTATTGATCGTGAGCACATTGAAAACAACATCAATCGTCAAGCTCATAACAAATTGAATTTAATCATTAGCAACTCTACGGGAGAAGAGATTCCTTATGATATTGAGTCTGTCGATATCAACCTTCAATTATCTGATAAAGTCTCTAGCGAGTATAAAGCTAATTTATCTAATTGGTTGAATACATGGACTAAGTCTTATTTCAATTCTAAAGGTAAGGCTCAAATATCCGTATTAGAACAGAAAATTGAACAAAAAGTTGTAAAAGAAAAAGAAACTCCACTCTCAATTCTTTACAAATTACAAAACCTTATAGGTATGATTATTTTAGGAAGTATTTTCTTACTCATTTGGTTTATTAACAAAAAAGATAAGTCTACACCTCTAAATGTACAAATGCCTCAGTCTTCTATAGTTCCAGAGATGACTCCCGTAATTCCTAAAAAACCAATGATTGAAATTAATGAAGTTCAAAATACAGAGGCTACTCCTCAAATAGAAAATAGAGCCTCAATTCGTGAAAATGATGTCGCTCATCTTCAATTAAAAGTTGCACTTATCGCACAAGGAATGCCGGAGCAAACTCGTTCTTTATTATCTTATTGGTTATCAGATGACTCTAATGATTATATGAAAGTGGCAGCTTTTGTAGAGGCTTGGGCTCTTTTTAACTCTAAAAACAATACGAATAATCAAAATAAGGAAAATATTTTCTTTCCTATCCCTCCACACTTGCATCAACATTTTCAGCAAGCTGTAAACCAATTTGTTAGTTTAAGCTCAAATATTAAGTGCAATGTTTACCAAGAGATTTACACTTCCCTTATGTCTGAGTCTTTCACAGAGCGAAAAGTTTCACATTTTCAATATGACTTCATCAGAGACCTTCATGACAGTTACTTCAGAGAGCTTTTTAACTATTTAAGCCTTGAATCTCGCATAACATTTTTAATGAAAGCTCCTCGCCCGTTGATAAAAAGACTCACTAAAATCACATCCTCTCAACAAATCGTCGAAATTTTAAAGATCTCTCCGACAACTCAAGAGGCTTCCGAAAGCGAGTTATTCAATCAATTTCAATCCTGGAAAGAGTTTCATAGCCTTAATCAGAAATCAAATGTCTCTACCCAAAGCAAGATGTCTCAACTTGGTGATGTTGTGAATACCCTGCCTCGAATAGAAAAGGCTATCCTTATAAATCAAATCGCGCAAAATCATCCAGAACTAAATGAAGACTCCGATATGGTCTTACAAGATCATCTTAACTCCATCATCAAATTGCCGCCTGAGCAAATCAGAAAATTTTGTTTAAAATCTAAAACGCGTGATTTAGCTGCCGCAATCATTGCGATCCCATTTTTAGAAAAACCTCTGACTTCAGTATGTACAGAATCAATGAAAAAAGATATTGAATACGAAGTTCTACATTTAAACCCAGAAAAACAAAAAGAAGCTCTCGAGTCATTTTTATCAGAGTATGACAATTTCATAAACGATCTCAAAGTCAGCTAAATCTGCAACACAGAAGACTGCCGCGTAAGCCTAATTCTCGCGGGACACGCGAAGATGCGTAAGCCTAATTCTCGCGGGACACGCGAAGGTGCGTAAGCCTAATTCTCGCGGGACACGCGAAGGTGCGTAAGCCTAATTCTCGCGGGACACGCGAAGGTGCGTAAGCCTAATTCTCGCGGGATACGCGAAGGTGCGTAAGCCTAATTTTCTTTAAGTCTCAAAATATTATTCTGGTAATTAAAAACAGTTTTCTCGCCATTAAACACAGCACTTCCCGCAACTAATATATCAGCTCCATGTTTCCAACAAACTTGTGCGGTTTCTTCGTTAATACCACCATCTACTTCGATTAAATAGGAATAAGAATGAGTATTTTTAGCTTTTTTTAAAAAATCAATTTTATGAACTTGGTCATGCATAAAAGTTTGCCCACCAAATCCGGGCTCTACAGTCATCACTAAAACTAAATCGACTTCAGATAGTAAAGACTCAATTTTTTCAATTTGAGTTTTAGGTTTTAAAGTGATTCCAGCTTTAGCCCCTAATTTTTTTATCTGCCGAATGCAACCTAAAACATCATCCGTAGCTTCTACGTGAACAGTCAAATATGAAGCTCCATTTTTAACAAAATCCTCAATATAACGCTCAGGTTTTTCTATCATAAGATGAACATCTAAAGGCAAAGAGCTCACTTTCTTTAAAGATTTAACTACAGGCATACCGATCGTTAAGTTCGGAACAAAATGACCATCCATCACATCAACATGAACTAAATTTGCACCAGCTTGCGTGATTTTATCAATTTCATTTTTCATATCAGCAAAATCAGCTGATAAAATACTCGGAGCAATCATTTTAGATATCATAGATAATCTGGCCTTTTTTAAAAGGTTGAGTTTTTAAAAAATCCGTAACTGCCATTTTCGCTTTGGATTCAGGCTGAACCTCAAGTAAAGAAATAAACCCCTCACCTGTCTTAACAACCAACTCATGATCAACAGAAATGACTTCTCCAAATTGATATTTATTTTGATTTTCTGAAAACGAATTTAAAACTTTAGTTTTATGAACTTTCAAACGCTTTCCTTGAGTCATAAAATAAGTTCCTGGTCCCATTGAAAAAGCACGCACTTTGTTGTGAATTGATCGAGCAGATTGTTTAAAGTCAATTAAAGACTCCTCTTTTTCAATTTTAGGGGCAAACGTAACTAAAGCCTCATTTTGTACCGTGGGAACTAAATTTCCACGAACATAATCCATAAGTTCAATTTGCAACAACTCACATCCAAGCTTTGCTAGTTTAGAGTAAAGCTCTGTTGCATTTATCTCATCATCAAGTTTAAGTCTGCGCTCGCCAATCACAGGGCCTGCATCAAGTTTTTTAACCATTTTCTGAAGACTCACACCCGTCACTTCATCACCAGCCTCTAGGGATCTTTGAATTGGAGCAGCACCTCGCCATAATGGCAATAGACTTCCATGCACGTTTACAGCTCCGTAATGAAAACTATCTAAAAACTCTTGCGATAAAATTTGACCAAAAGCCACCACAACGGCAACTTCAGCTTTCCAGTTTTTAATCTTTTCAAAAGTTTCTGGTTCTTTTCTTAAGTTTTCTGGAGTAACGACAGGGATATTATGCTTTTCTGCTAAAACTTTTACAGGAGATGGTGTTAACTGCATTTTACGTCCACTCGGACGATCAGGTTGTGTTACAACACCCACAACTTGATAATGCTCGTCACTCAACAACGCCTGAAGATGCTCAACTGCAAATTCTGGTGTTCCTAAAAAACAAACCCTAACAACGCTCATGATTTAACGGTGTCCCTTTTTCGTTCAGATGTGGATTTATCATCTTCTTTTTCAGGATAACCATGTTTTTTAATTTGGTTTTTAATTTTATTGCTTTTAGTAAAACTAATATGATCAATGAAAAGAGTTCCCTCTAAATGATCCATTTCATGCTGAATAACGATGGCTAAAAAACCATCCGTTGTAAATCTAATTTCTTTTCCGTTGACGTCATAAGCTTTAACTTCAACTTTGTTAAAACGCTCAACAGTTTCGAAATAACTTGGAATCGACAAGCAACCTTCATCAAATGTTGTTTTACCCTCACCTTTTACAATTTCAGGATTGATCAGAGTCAAAGGCTGAGTGATTTGCTTTTCGAGATCTGTTATATCTTCATAGTTGTAACGACGTCCTTCTTCATCTTTTGGCCGCGCATCGATTACAAGCATCCGAATAAGCTCCCCTACTTGAGGAGCCGCTAATCCGACACCACGAGCATCGTACATAGTTTCAAGCATATCTTCAGAGAGTTTTTTTAAACGAGCTTGCACTTCGGGCGTAAATTCTTTAATCGGTTGCGAAACCTCTCTTAATAAAGGATTGGGATATGTTAAAATTTCTAATTTAGCCATAAGAACTCCATTTATTTTACTTCTTTAGCCGCCAAAGAAAAAAGACCCCTAAAACAATCATCACAAGGTTCGGTCCCCAAGCAGCTAATACAGGAGGCAATGTACCATGATTACCCATCGTCTGCATAGAGCTATAAATCACCCAATAAGCTAAAACTAAGCCTAAAACTAAGCCTATATTTTTAGCCATGCCTCCATTTCGAGCCTGTCCTACACAAAATGGTAAGGCCAATAGGCTCATCACGAAACCGGCTAAAGCGTAGCTCAGCTTTGAAAAGTAATCCACTTCGTATTTAACTGTATCTAAACCCGCTTCTTTATTTTTAGAAATATACCTCGAGAGCTCGCTATGGGATAATAAATCTGATGTCTGCCCTGTGCTTCGGAGGTCCTGCGCATCTTCTGTCATGACAATTGTTTTATGCTCAAATTTCTCATTTAAAGGAAAGCTTGATTCTGAGTTGAAAACGGAAATTGTCCCGTTATTGAGTGTCCACTTTGAGCCTTCTAAAACAACAGATTC
>JBKBTW010000108.1:0-9101 GCA_046291245.1 Pseudobdellovibrio sp.
TCAGGCTGTGGCAAAAACAACGACAACAATGGCACAGCTAATTATGCCTGCCCTGCCGGAACAACATATTACAATGGAGCTTGTTACACAGGAAACGGAAGCTGGGTGCAAGGTGCAAGTTACGGGTATTCAAATGGATTTTATGCAGACACTTACTCTGGAACTTCTGCTTTAAGAATTACAAATTCATCAAAAATGACTGAGTTTTTTAAATACGGTATGGGCGTATGTGACCGCGCCGCGATCAGTGGTGGATCGAGTTCCTGCCAAGCCTACGTGGGTGGTTCTATGGATATGATCATCAAATTTCCGACAACTGGCATGAACACGCTTTTAGCCATTTTTATAGCGCAGCCAAGATCAAATCCTAATTTTAATTACTCTTATCAATTACCTTCAGGATGGGGAGCTTTAGGCTTAGCATTAGGTATGGTAACTGGTATTTACTTACCTGATCCAAAGCAATACTACGGTGCTTACAAAAATCCATTGCAATTAGAATTAGCTGTATCAGCTATAAATGACTCTGCTGGGTTTTCAGCAAATGGCTACGGTGATTATTCGACAGGTTTAAATCGTACAAAAATAACAATCGAAGTTCCTCAAGGTAAATCACAGGATAATTACTTGAACTTTATCTTTAAACTTAACGATACCCCAGCTGCGCAAGGAACATTTTCTCGCTGCCGCACTGTAAACTGCGGTTTATAAATCAGAGTTTATATATATGAGTAAGTATATTAAGTTTATAAAAAATCACGCAAAGTAAACTTGTAATTAAAATTGCCTCTTCTAAAAAGAAGAGGTAAAGTTATTTTCAATGAGTATAAAAAATCCTCTTACAGTTAAATGCCCGCAGTGTGGTCAATCCTCTTTGTTTTCTCAAGAAAATTCATCACGTCCATTTTGCTCTGAGCGTTGCAAACTTATAGATTTAGGGGCGTGGGCTAGCGAATCTTACAAAGTGCCCGTATCTACTCAAAGTTATAACGAAAAAGATCTTGAGACTCTATATTCTGAACTTGAAAATATTGAAAGTGCTGAATTCAATATCACCGAAGGCTCTAAACAAAAAACATAGCATTACAAAAACTTATGCTTTTAAGTTTTTAAAGTAAGAACGTCTTATATAAAGTGTGACCTCTAAGCTGAGTTTTAAAATTTATTGCAGGCCACAAGGAAGAGGAGTAGTCTGGCCTTTTGAGACTGAAAAAACTCAGAGGTTAAAAAATGATTATTTCCAAAATGCGCAGACTTCTTATTGGCGACCCCCTTCACAACTCACAACAAGCCCACGAACTTCTACCTAAATGGAAAGCTCTTGCTTTATTGGCAGCTGATGCTCTGTCTTCTATAGCGTACGCTACAGAGGAAATTATTATTCCACTTTCTATGGTGGGAGTAGCCTACGCTACAACTTGGTCTTTACCCATAGCTTTGGCTATTTTAGGATTAATGTTTTTAGTGACTATTTCTTATCGCCAAACGATCAATGCTTATCCTAATGGTGGTGGTGCCTACATTGTTGCTAAAGAAAATTTGGGGACTGGTGCTGGATTAGTAGCTGGCGCAGCTCTTTTGATTGATTACACGTTAACAGTAGCCGTTTCCGTTTCTGCTGGCGTAGAAAATTTAGTTTCAGCATTACCTGCACTTGCTTCAGCACAAGTTTTTACATGTGTATGGATTATCTTACTTTTAATGATGCTAAGTTTACGTGGCGTCAAAGACTCTGCAACAGTATTTGCGATACCAACATACCTATTCGTTTTTTCAATATTTTTACTCATCGCAGTTGGTCTATTCAAAGGACCTCAAGACCCCACTATACATCCTCACACTGTTTTAATGAATAACCTTCCTGAGTTGGGAATTATTGTTTTATTACGCGCATTCTCTTCGGGATGTACAGCTCTTACTGGTATAGAAGCTGTCTCAAATGGCATTCCTCTATTTCGCAAGCCTCAATCTAAAAATGCAAATACAACACTTCTTATGATGATTTTAATTTTAGGAAGTATGTTTGCAGGTATTACGTACCTTGTAAACTCATATGATATTTCTAAAGTTGAAGGCCTTACACTTATTTCTAGCCTCACTCATGCTGTTTTTGGAAATGGACCTCTTTTTTATTTAGTCCAAATTTCTGTATTTTTAATTTTGTTTATGGCAGCCTCAACGGCTTACGCTGACTTCCCAAGATTATCTTCACTTTTGGCAATTGATAAATATGCGCCTAGACAGTTAGCAAGTATTGGCGATAGATTAGTTTTTTCCAATGGTATTATTGGTTTGTCTTTAGGAGCAATTGCGCTTGTTATTATATTTAGAGGTCACACTCATTCTCTTATCCCACTTTATGCTGTAGGTGTATTTTTATCATTCACGCTTTCTCAAGCAGGAATGGTTGTGCATCACTGGAAACTTCGTGAAAAAAACTGGATTCCATCTATGTTTTTAAATGGTTTAGGGACATTAACTACATTTTGTGTTCTTATTGTCATTGGCACATTTAAATTTACCCACGGCGCATGGTTAGTTTTCATTGCTATCCCCCTTATAGTTTATGCATTTCACCGCATACATGTGCATTATGTGATGTTCGCGCGTGAACTTACACAATCACACTATGATATAGAAACTTGTGAAAAGGTGCATGATCATGTAGTTGTTATTCCCATATCTGGATTACATTTAGGTGTCATGAATGCCATTCGCTATGCTAAAAGTATTAGTCATGACATTCGCGTGTGCTACGTAAAAACAGATGATGCTGCCGCTGTACGTATGCAAGAAAGCTGGAAAGCTAAGTTTCCAGATATGCAGCTGTACATGCTAGAATCCCCTTACAGATCTATTTCTGGGCCGATCTTAGATTTTATCGATGAGGTGAGAGCCGAGCACCCTACTGAATTTATAACCGTTATTTTTCCTGAGTTCGTTACATTTAAATGGTATCATCAACTTCTTCACAATCAAACGGCGTGGTTAATCAAGCTTTCATTAATTTACAAGAAAAATGTTATTGTGACGAGCGTTAAGTATCATCTATCAACGACTTAAGATATTGACGCCAACTGGTTTTTGTTTTCAGATATAAGCTTATCACGGAAGATTGAGTAACAACAGGAAGTAACAACACACTAAAGGTATTTAAATACCTTTCTCAAGAAGGAGACACCATGAACAAAGCCCAATTAATCGAAAAAATGGCTACTGAAACAAAAATGTCAAAAGCTCAATGTGAAAATATCGTTGATTGCTTTATCACTAACGTTAAAAAAGCTGTTAAAAAAGGTGATGATGTTAAATTAGTAGGTTTCGGTACATTTACTAAAGCTAAACGTAAAGCACGCACTGGCCGCAATCCACAAACGGGTAAAGCTATCAAAATTCCTGCTGCATGGGCTCCTAAATTCCGCGCTGGCGCAGAATTCAAAGCTTTAGTTAAGTAATTTTTATTAACTTAAAAAAGATCAAAAGGCGGAAGTTTTCTATCCGCCTTTTTTTATCTCAACCACTTAAAATCAATATCCTTTACTTAATCTAAGTATAAATGACTGAAAAATACAGTTCGTAAAAACGAAATACATATAAATCTTTGAAAAAATAAAAAAAAAATTGAATACTTAAATCATCTTCAGTTTTTAAGAAAATTCATATTTAAACAATACAACTGAGATTATCTCTTCATAAAAGTATCGAGATAAAAATTGAGGCTGATGAAACGTATTTAGAAAATAGGAAGTTAAAAAATGATTAAGAAAATTGGTGTATATACAAGTGGTGGCGATGCTCCTGGAATGAATGCTGCTATTCGCGCAGTCGTAAGAACCGCTCACAGTCAGAAAATTGAGGTCATGGGCATCTTAAATGGCTATGTGGGCCTGCTTGAAAACAAGATGATTCCTTTGCTTCCACGCGATATGGGAAATATTGTCCAACGCGGTGGAACTATATTAAAAACAGGTCGTTCGCAAGAATTTCATAAGCCTGAATTCCGTGCAAAAGCAGCGCAAATTTTAAAAAACTCGCACATTGATGGATTAATTTGCATTGGCGGAGATGGATCCTTCCGTGGGGCAAATGCTCTTTGGACTGAGCATCGCATTCCCGTGATTGGCGTTGCAGGAACAATCGATAATGATATCTTTGGAACAGATGACACAATAGGCTTTGATACAGCCATCAACACAGCCGTAGAAGCCATTGATAAAATCAGAGACACAGCCGACAGTCATGACCGCATTTTTATAGTGGAAGTCATGGGAAGAAACTCTGGGTTTATCGCATCAGCTGTAGGATTATCTGGTGGTGCTGAAGAAATTTTAACAGCAGAAAATATTATCCCTGTTGAAAAAATTGTGGATAAACTCAAAGATTCACGAGCTAAAGGCAAAACAAGCAGCATTATTATTACAGCAGAAGGACAAAAACCAGGAAGAGCATACGACCTTGCCGAAGCTATTCGCAAAAAATCAGGTTTAGATGCAAAAGTGTGTATCTTAGGACATCAACAACGCGGAGGAAGCCCTACAGCGCATGATCGCATTCTAGCTTCACGTTTAGGTGCAGAAGCTGTGATGGCTCTTATCAGAGGAAGTTCAAATATTATGATAGGCACATCTGGCGGTAAACTTATTGAGTGTTCTTTAGATTTAGTTATGCAAAATGAAAAACATGGTGACACATCGTTGATTCAACTTGCAAAATTACTCTCTGTTTAGTCAAATAATCCGTAATCGCATAATGGTGATATACGGTTTTCACAAACAAGGAGATAATTTATGACTCAATTTTCTTTAAAATCCCTTTTTAAAGCAGTCCTTGCAGTTTCTGTTGCAACTGCTTTATTGAGCGGATGTACAAAAAAAACTGATCAAAATGAAATTTTAATAGGAAGTTACAGTTCCAATACTGGAGCTACTGCAACGTTCGGAGTTTTTCAAAAACGTGGCACTGAAATGGCTATTGAAGAAATAAATGCTACCAATGCACTTAATGGTAAAAAGCTAAAGCTCGTTAACTATGACAATAAGTCCGATGACAACGAAACCTTAGCAGTAGTTAACAGGCTAATCAGTCAAGATAAAGTCGTAGCTATTGTAGGAGAGGCCACTTCAGGACGTTCTAAAATTGGAGCCCAGGTTGCTCAGCAAAATAAAATTCCGATGATTACACCGTCAGCGACTAACCCTGATGTTACAAAGATTGGTAATTATATTTTTAGGGCGTGTTTTATTGATCCTTTTCAAGGTGAAGTTATGGCTAAATTCATGCTTGAAAATTTAAAAGTTAAAAAAGCGGCTATCTTACGTGACGTTAAAAATGATTACTCTGTAGGTTTATCAGACATTTTTAAGGAGCAAGTCAAAAAATATGGTGGTGAAATCGTTGATGATATCGCTTATCAAGAAGGTGACGTTGATTTTAAATCTCAATTAACATCAATTAAATCAAAAAATCCAGATGTGATTTTTGTTCCAGGTTATTACAACGAAGTTGCGTTGATCGCGCGACAGGCTAAAGAGCTTGGCATGAAACAACCTCTTTTAGGTGGCGATGGTTGGTCATCTCCTGATTTAAGTAAAATTGCTAAAGATGCAATTAATGGAAGTTTCTTTTCAAACCATTACACGACAGAGTCAACAGATCCTAAGACGGTAGAATTTGTAAAAAAATTCAAAGCTAAATACGATGCTGACGCTGATGTTATGGCGGCCTTAGCTTACGATGCTACATATATGGTTTACGAAGCTATCAAAAATGTGCAAGCAGCCAACAAAGAAATCACGCCTGATAACATCAGGGATGGCTTAGCAGCGATTAAAGATTTTCATGGCGTTACAGGTTCTATTTCAATGAACAGCAATCGTGATGCGGTTAAAAGTGCTGTTGTTGTTAAAGTTGAGGGACCGGAATATAGATTTGTTACAAGTGTGAATCCAAACTAGAAAGGTTGAATTCATCATGCAGGAATTCTTACTTCATACGTTAAATGGCTTAAGTTTTGGAAGTGTTTACGCATTAATCGCCTTAGGCTACACGATGGTGTATGGAATTCTTGCAATGATTAATTTTGCTCACTCAGATATTTACATGATGGGGGCTTTTGGTACTTATTATGTGATTAACTTTTTAAAATTAGGTGAGCAACCTAGCCCTACGACTTTCGGTTTAGGGCTTTTGGTTGCAATGATCTGTTCAGCTCTTGTCGGCCTCCTTGTTGAGCGCTTCGCTTACAAGCCTTTGAGAAATTCTCCGAAAATGAATGTCTTAATCACTGCAATTGGAGTGAGTATCTTGTTAGAGTTCGGTGGGCAGATAATTTTTGGTGTAAGTCCAAAATCTTTTCCGAATCTTCTTGAAGATAAAGAAATTTTCACGTTCATGGATATTTCTTTCCGATTGATTGATATGATCATTTATCTTGTGACATTCACAGCATTGATTGCTTTAACATTTTTCATTAATAAAACTCAAACTGGGCGTGCCATGCGAGCTGTCAGTTCAAGACCTGATATGGCTCCTTTGATGGGTATTAATGTTAATCGTATTATTAGTTTTACCTTTGTTGTGGGCTCTGTACTCGCGGGCCTGGCCTCAGTGCTAGTGGCCATCAAATATCCGAAAATTGATCCTATGATGGGCGTAAAGGTTGGAACAAGCGCATTCGTCGCAGCTGTGTTTGGAGGAATTGGAAGCCTTCCCGGTGCTGTCCTCGGAGGATACATTTTAGGTTTAGGAGAATATTACCTTATTGGTTATGGTGCTTCCACGTATAAAGAAGCGCTTTCTTTTATTTTATTGATTTTAGTTTTATTGATTAAGCCCACTGGAATTATGGGATCAAAAGCAAAAGAGAAAATATAAAAATGAGCCAACTTAAAAACTACAAACTTATTTTATTTTTATTATCTTTTGTAATCATCGGAGTTCTTTGTCAATACTTAGTTAACTCTTACATTCAAGCCTTAGTTATTTCGTTTATGATCAACGCCATTATGGCATTAAGTTTAAACTTCATTACGGGTGTTGCAAATCAATTTTCGCTCGGCCACGCGGGGCTTGTGGCTATTGGTGCCTACACGTCCGCAATCTTAACTAAAACAGTTTTTGAAGGGGCCTGGTATTTCATTCCGATTTCTGCTCTTGCAGGATCTGTCCTAGCCTGCCTCGCAGGATATCTAGTTTCACTTCCCTCTTTTAAATTGAAAGGTGACTACTTAGCAATTGTCACTTTGGGTTTTGCTGAAATCGTGCGTGTTTTATTTTTAAATTGGGATTTTGTTGGCGGACCACGTGGATACAATGCCATTACAAAATGGCCTGACTTCATCATTGCCTATGGCTTTACAGGTGCAGCACTTATATTAACGTTTATGGTCTTATACCATCTTAAGATCTCATGGTTTGGTCGTAATCTCTGGGCTCTCAATGAAGATGAAATCGCCGCAGAAGTTATGGGAATGCCCGTAGCTAAAAACAAACGTTATGCTTTTATGATTTCAAGTTTTTTTGGCGGCTTGGCAGGGGCTATGTACGCTCATCACTTAGGATACATCAACCCAGCTTCATTTAGCTTTTTACTTTCCGTTCAAATTCTTATTTTTGCAGTTTTAGGCGGACTTGGCTCAATGTCTGGATCCGTTTTAGCTGCGGCTATTCTCACAGCATTGCCTGAGCTTTTAAGAAGCCTTCCAACAGGCGATATAGATATCCGTATGATTGTGTTTCCGATTTTATTAATTTTAATGATGATTTTAAGACCTCAAGGATTACTAGGCCGTAAAGAGCTGTTTGAAAAAACCGAGTCTGGACTTACAAAATGATGACTGAAACAAAAAAAATTCTTCAAATTGATAATCTTAATTTAAGTTTTGGTGGAATTAAAGCCGTTCAAAATGTGTCTTTTGATATTTACGAACATGAACTTTTAGGCTTGATTGGTCCCAATGGAGCTGGAAAGACCACAGTGTTTAATATGATCTCAGGTTTTTACCAAGCTGATTCAGGAACTATTTCTTTATGCGGAGATAAAATTTGTACTTTATCACCTGATAAAATAAATAAAAAAGGTATTGCGAGAACCTTTCAAAATATTCGTTTATTTGGCCAGCTCACAGTTCTGGAAAATGTTTTGATTGCTATGCAACAAACTCAAAAACTTGGCTGGTTTGAAAGTTTATTCAGGACCAGAAGTTATCTTAACAAAGAATTAGATCTTAAAAAGCAATGTATTGAGCTCTTAGGGATTTTTAGTTTAGACAAATACGCTTATGAGTTGTCTTCAAATCTATCTTATGGACTACAAAGAAAATTGGAAATCGTCAGGGCTCTTTCGACAAATCCACGCCTTTTAATCCTAGATGAACCTGCGGCGGGAATGAACCATCAAGAAACTGAAGAGTTAAAAAAACTTATTCATTTCATTAAACAAAAATTTAACCTCACGATTCTTCTCATTGAACATGACATGAAACTTGTGATGTCAATTTGTGAGCGTATTGTTGTCTTAAATCGCGGTGTAAAAATTGCTGAAGGATCTCCTCAGGAAATTCGTAATAATCCCGTTGTTATAGAAGCCTATTTAGGTAAGAGGTCGCATTAATGTCTTCGTACAGAGTAGAAATTAAAAATTTGCACGTTAATTACGGAAATATAAAAGCCGTTAAAGGTATTGATTTTACTTTTGCCGCTAAACAAATCACGACGCTTATAGGCTCAAATGGAGCAGGTAAAACATCTACACTTAAAAGTATCGCTGGCATTTTACCCTCTTCAGGAGACATTAAAAAAATTAACTCGCAAACAACTCTAGATCTAGATAAATTAACTGCCGCTCAAAGATTAAAAAATAAAATAGCTTTATGCCCAGAAGGACGCGGTGTATTTCCAAATTTATCTGTGTCTGACAATCTCATGGTGGGAGCTTACCTTAATCCAACTCGTAAAAAAATTAATGATCTCTTAGACCAGCAGTATGAATTTTTTCCGAAACTTCATGAGCGCAAACTTCAATTAGCTGGTACTCTCTCCGGTGGAGAGCAGCAAATGCTTGCGATCGCTCGAGCCCTGATGAGCGAGCCTGAATACCTTAT
>JBKBTW010000109.1:0-9064 GCA_046291245.1 Pseudobdellovibrio sp.
TCATAAACTCTAGAAATCTCAACACCAATGGATGGTATTGGCATGTGACTACACCCCACTAATTGATAGAGAGGGAAAACATACAAGAATACTGAAACAATTATTGTCAGAAACTGTTAGGAAACTAACAGTTTTTTTGTATGTTCTTGAAACATCATCGTTATTTTAAAAATCATAAGGTGAGTTTTATAGTTATTTGCTTATTATCTCAATTATATGGAATTTAGACGCAAAAAATGTCTCAAATTAAAACTTGGACCAATTCTTGAAGTAAATCTCTTTTGAGAAAGTATATTTTAAGGGAGAGAGCATATGAAAAGGTCTTCAGTAAAAATGATTAGCGCATTACTAGCGTCTTCGATGTTAGTGGTAAACTGTCAAAAAGCCCCACAAAAAAAGGGTGTACGCCCTTCAACACCTACTCAATCAGCTCAAACCACAACAGCTGCTGGTGCAACAGCTCATGGTGCTAATGAAGCCGCAAAAACAACAGCTGTTATCCCGCAAAATATTTGTAATACTGAAGTTTTAACGACTTACCAAGAAATGGTAAATCAAGCTAAATATTTAAAAGAGCAAGCGGCAGCAGCAAATAAAGACACGCAAAAAATTACAGAAACCAGACAAGATGTTTTAGCAAACTGCGATAAAATTCTAACTGTTTTAAATAAAGAAAAAGATGGTGCTTGCTTGAAAGATCAATCTGCAAAAACAGAAGAAAATTCTATTTACGCAAGTAAAATTAAAGGCAACCTTTGTCTTTATGTAGGCCAAGCTCTGGCTACGGAAAATAAAGTAGATAATGAATACGCAAAAGAATTTCAACAAGTGCAAAAAGCAACTGTTGCAAAAACAGAAGTTGATAATTTTTTAGAGTCTTCTTTGGTTCTGTCTAAACAAGCAGAAGAAATGATTAAAATACAAAATGTATCATGGAACACATTTTTAGTTGGCGGAGAAGTTAAACACGGTGCTGAGGTTTTAAAATCATCTCTTGCCGCTAAAGCTATGGTTTGTTCATTTGTAGATTTCCACTTAAATAGAGATGACTCGAATGAGGTTGTATTGAAAGTCATTAATAAATCAGTAGAAACAGATTTAGAAAAATTACCAAAAAACTACTCAGGTGGGAATGTGATTTTCACTGTAGAAAGAGTTAATCAAGATGAAACAGCGGATAAAGGAAATCTTTTAAAGTTAACTTGTATCAATACAAGCGATAAAGAATTAACTTTGGAAAAAATTAAAACGACTTTTGGTTCGCACATCGTAGCTAAAACCGTATCAGCTACCGCAGATAAAAATGACAATATTGAACAAGAAGAAAATGAAGATACGGCAAATGACAGTAATGACGAGCAAAATGAAGATGACAGCGCGCAAGTTACGACAAATACGGTAATAGTATCTGGTACAGTAACAGCATCTGGTACAGGAACGGTATCTGGAGCAACGCCAACATCATCTACGAACACAGCTAAACCAGTATCTCCCTCGGTAGTCGTAAAACCAACTGCATCATCAACCGTGTCAGTTGTAACAACTGAAGCTAAAGTGACAGTCAGTGCTGTCGTACCTGCATCAACAGGTGTCTCAACAAAAGTATCTCAAGGTGTAAGCGCTACAACTGATAAAGTTGAATTAGCTTCAAAAGCGGAAACATCATTAGTGGACTCAGCTAAAATTACGGCTGCAAATGCTTATGAAAAAATGAGAGATATGTTATCAAGTGCTTATGATAAATTAGCAAACTTATTAAGTGGCGATGATGAAGCTAAGGCTTCAAAGCAAGAAGTGACGCCAGCTAAAACTGAACAAGCAGAGAACACGCAAAACATCAGTTCGACAGATTCTATTAGATTACAAGCCCAACATTTATATGCGAGCGCAGTTAACTCACTTAATGCTAAATTAACAGTGAGTGGTAGTGCGACTGTATCAGGTGGCGCTACGGTTTCAGGTGCAGCTGTGACGACAGCGCAAAAGTAATTTCTTAAAACTGACTTACGATTTTTCTAAGTGAGTCAGTTTCTTCCGCCCAATACTTGTAAGTGTTGAATTCAGGAAATATCTTAGGAAAACTCGGATCATTCCATCTTTGCATAATCCAACCCGCATAATTAATGACTCTATAACTTCTGAGTAAAGGAACTAATCTCAGCTGATTGTCGTCAAAATGACGAAGTTGTTCATAACCTTTTAAAAAAAGGTCGAATTCATTTGTGTGTGTAAAGTCTTGGTCAGGAAAAATCATCCAAAAATCTTGAATCACAGGCCCATTAATAAAATCATCAAAATCAACAAGTGTGATTTCGTTGTGGCCATTGTCTAATAAATTACCGCGGTGTAAATCTCCGTGAATTCGAATATAATGGTTATGATCAAGTTGGTGATCGAGTTCGTTAAAAACAAAATCCGCCATATCAAAATAGTCATTTCTCACTTCGACTGAAACATGATCATACAATAAATCTAAAACAGGCCACTTATTTTCTGAGCTTGGCCCAAACTCATGACGATGGAGAGCTTTTCGCTTTTCACCCGTATTGTGCAAGCGGGCTACCACGGATCCTAAATGTTGAAACTGATTGAGCAAAACTTCTTGCATCATTCTGCCTCTAACTTTGTTGTAGTAGCCATAAAATATTTGATCATCACTGAAAACGGTAGTTCCTTCGGAATTTTTAATTGGCAGCCCAACAGATATGCCGTCTTGATCTAAATCAAAGCAAAATTGATGTTCATCAGAAATAGTTTGTTTAGACCACCTATAAGGTCTGAAATATTTAGCAATCAGAGATTGATGATTTTCGAGTTTAATTTCAAACACACGGTTTTCATAAGAATTAAGTTGGTGGATTTCTCCTGTGGGAGAATAACCAAAATTTTCTGCGTGCGATAAAATACGATTTGGGTCTAAATTAAAAAATTGATCCGTAATTTTATCTTGTGCCATGAATTGTCCTATGTGTAGAGCAATTTACCATACATTGTATGTATAAACTATAATGTTATTTACAATTTTTTAGCCGATTTAGCTATATATTTATTCTGAGTTAAATCAATCGTGGTCTGTAACTTGCTTATAATTATTATGGTGTATTTTCGGTTTACATATTTATGTAAAAGGTGGTTGTTATGTTAATTAAAAAATCATTGATGCTTTCTGTTTCGGCGGCGTTACTTGTTACAGCTGTGGGTTGTGGTAAAAGTAAAAGCAATCGTTCACCACGTGCAGAAGCTAAGCAAGATATAACAGTACCACAAGAAGAAAAAAACTCGACCTCTACGGGGAAATCAACTCAAACAACACCGGGTTCTTCATCAACGGCAACAGCTATTCCTGATATTACAAATGATGATAATGATTCATCATCGACAGATAAGCCTCTTACGCCGTCTACATCTCAATCACAAAACAACAAACCTTCAGTTGATGATAAACTTCCTCCTTTACCAGTATCAAAAGATAAACAGCAAAAAAATGATGAAGGATTTATTGTATCGGGTGATGAGAGTAAGCCAAACACTTCTCAATCGAAGCCTTCGTCTCCAAATCAAAAGACTAATCGTGCTTTACTCGCACATTTTACCGAAAAAGAATCAGTTAAAACCGGTGGTAAATCAGAAAATTTATATTACACAAGTTTTAGCGATGATGGTTTAATGGAAGAATTTAGATCTTATAATAATAAAGTGAGTGCTGATCAAAAACAGATGAATTTAAATTTGGCTAAGACTGTCGTAAACGCTAAAATCGATAGGGATGCGAACTCAACAACAGTTGAAGTGGTGATGAATGAGTCTGGGCAAAAAACGACTTATATTTTAAAGGCAGTTAAAGAGGGCGATAAGTATAATTTACTTAAATCTTCCAGCACAGGAAAATTAGATTTTCAAGGTGGCTTTTTAAAATGTTTGGATACAGATGGTGCTTGTGAAAACTCTTACACAAGAATGAAGTTTTCTGGTTCGTTTGTGCGTGTTATTTTCAGAAGTTCTTACGCTGATAGAAGTTTTTCTTTACAGAAAAATACAAACAATGTTGGTTTTGATTTATGGAAAAAGTATATCATGAACGAGATCACAGGCCAAAACACGACACAAAAGCTTGATTATGCAAGATTATCTTCGTTTGAGGTTGTGAATGGTCGTGCGGCTGTAGGTGTAGCTTTAGTTGCTGCCGATAAAAATGTAGCCGGATTTAAAATTCCACTTCAATCGCAAGAAACTGGAACGTCTACAAATATACTTGTCACTCAAACACAGGATCTTTCAAAAGAGTTTGGTTTGAAAATATTAGGACAAAACTCTTCGCAATTAACTGATGCTATAAGCGAAGCTAAATTAGTGAATAATAATGGTCGCGGTGATTTGAAGTTGAGAATGAGCTTCATAGGTTATCACGGCGCTTCTATTTGGATGATTTTATCTAAACTCCCTAAAGCTTCTTTAACGCTTGCACAAATCAGAAGCTTTGAAGCCACTCTAAAATAATTCTCTCGCGGGACACGCGAAGGTGCGTAAGCCTGATTCTCGCGGGACACGCGAAGGTGCGTAAGCCTGATTCTCGCGGGACACGCGAAGGTGCGTAAGCCTGATTAAGGGTCTTAATGACTCCAAAAAAATAGGCCTGCACTTTGCTTTCTCATTGGGTGATTACAAACTCAAGGGGGAATTATGCTATCAAAACTTATTAAAGGCTCTATTTTGGTTATTTTTGCCGCAGCTTCGGTGTCAAATGCGAACTTTGAACCACGCGATGAACACGGCATCGGTACATGGAATCCTGAAGATCAATTTGGTTTATGTGATAATCCATATGATCCAAACTGTGTTCCTGATTACAACCCAGGTCGTCCAAATAACCCTGGCTATCCAAACAATCCAGGTTATGGCTCTCAACAAATCAATTTAAACATTTATCGCAATACATTTGCGAATGATCGCATTGATTTAACGAGGTACTTTAATGTTGAGAGATATCGCGGCTACCGAATCTCTGAAGTTATTGTTACAGCGTCGCCAAGATTTAATGTGGCTTTAGCTGATTTACTTGTTAATGGCTGGTCACAAGGAACTTATCAATTTGATCGTTCTGGTTACTCATCATCTTTATCATTAAGATTAAGTAACAGACCTCAAATTGGTTATGATGCAGCAAGTATAGTTTTATCTACGCGTGGTAATATGACAGTCGAGAGAGTGACTCTTGTTATAAGTCGCTAATTATGTTTCTCACAGACAGCATGACACTGTTTGTGAGCTTCTTTAATCGGAGACTTATTAAAGAAACTGGAAAATTTATTTGTCATTGCTTAAGCCTCATGAGACTAATTTTATGAGGCTTTTTTTGAGGGGAAAAAATGGAAAATTTAGAAACTCAGTTATTTCAAAATTCTGTAATATCAAATACTTCAGCATCAACGCCAAATTTATCAGATTACATGGATTTTCGAATATATTTAGCTGATTTTTATCGTTATAAAAAAGACTCAACAAAGCACGCTTTTCGCCCCTACAATTATGCAATTTTTTCGGCAGCAGCAGATATTAAATCACCAAACTATTTAAAGATGATTATAGAAGGAAAAAGAAATCTTTCAATGGATATGGTTTCTAAATTTGCACGTGCGTGTGGTTTTAATAAAGCTCAGGCAGAAGAGTTCAAGCTTTTAGTTATATTTAACCAATCTGAAGATCCTGCTGATCGCAATTATGCTTTAAAGCAATTATCAGAGTACAGAGTTGCGCAAAAACTTAAACAAGGTGAGTTTGATCGCCGTGTTTTTGAAAAAGTGCCGAATTGGATTGGTTGGATTATTTATGCGCTTGTGGATCAAGAGGGCGTAACGTTTGAAACGTCCAAGCTTAAAGATTTACTTCGTGGTAAAGCGTCTGAATCAGAAATCGATCAAGCTTTGAAAAATCTTTTAATGAGTGGAGAGCTTCAAAAAGATATCGAAACAGGAGTGATTTCAAAAGGTAAACCTAGTGAGGCCCCTGAAGAAATTCCTTCGGCTTTGATTCGCCAGTTGCAAATGCAATTGATGTATTTAGGTTTAGAGTCTTTGTATCAAGATAGCGCTATTGAGCGTGAGTTTGGATCTTTGACTTTATCTCTAACGCAAACTGAGTTTGAAGATCTGAAATTTAAATTACGCCAATTGCGTAAGTCTCTTCATAAAGAAAACTCCATCGCACGTATGACGTCGAAAGGACAAAGAGTTTATCAGCTCAATTTACAGTTGTTCCCTGTTAGTAATGCGTCAAAAAAGTCAGCAAACTAAAAAGGCTAGCGATCATTAAAACGAGAGAGGCGATTTTTTGATGTTTAAAATCGTTTTTTTCAATAAGTTTTCTTAAAAGAATCTGCGCCATTGATAAAGCAGGTAAAGTCGATAACCAAAAAACAAACATAACTAAAGCACCAGCCCATGCTGATTGCGAAGCTAAAGCCGAAACAATAAAGGTGTAAAGCCATCCACAAGGAAGCAGTAAACTTAAAAAACCAAGTAAAAAAGCATTTTCATTGTGTTTAAAATAAATTTTTTGAATAAATTTAGGTGTTCTGAAACTTTGATTGTTTTTCAGATATGACACTATAACTATAACGCACAATACAGCTACAGATAAATATTTGAGCCAGTCATAACTTTTTAGTAAGAAATTTGAAATGCTTCCGGCAAATACTCCGGCTAAGACGTAGGAGAGCATTCTTCCTATATGATAAGGGATAAGCTGTTTCTTAGAGGCTACAAAACAACTTGTTGGTCCACACATTAAACCGCAATGCCAACTCCCAATTAAGCCAGCAGTGAAAAAACCAAACAGTAAACTCAAAAATGAAGGCTGTAAAAGAGATTCAATCATTGTTGGGGGCCTAAAATAGTTATTTCAAATTCTTTAGAAAAAGCATTGGCATCTTTTGCGTCATAAACTCTGACCTTTGCTTTATTGTTATTTTTAAAATCTTTTAAAGGAAGTGAAACAAAAAAGTGCCAATCAAAACTCTTTTGTGAAGGGATGTTGATCTCAACTTGAGGTTTGATAACTGTTATTTCGGGTCTGTTCAAAATTTCAAGTTTATAAAATTTTTCATCGTTGCTCTGATTGTGAATATTAACTCGAAAATGATTAGTGACTATAGATGTCCCAGTTTCATCGGCTTTAACAGTGAAAGGCTCATTTTTAGAACGCAATATAAAAGCTTCAGAGTGTTTAAGAAAAGCTAAATTATAAATTAACCCGATCACACAAATTGAAATCCCCAGCATATAAAGAAGTGAGCGTGGTTTAAGAATTGAAATCGGTTTATCGTTTAAAGTGTTATATTTTATAAGTCCTCTAGGCTTTTTAACTTTATCCATAATTTCATCGCATGCATCTATACAAGCCGTGCAGGCGATGCACTCCATTTGTAAGCCGTTTCGAATATCTATTCCGATTGGACAAGCACTCACACAGCGATTGCAATTAACACAGTCATTTCTTTTTTCGTCATAAACAACAGCTAAAGAATCTTCGCCGATCAATAAACCTTGAATGCGTCCATAGGGGCACATGATCGTGCAAAATTGCTCGCGAAACCAGCCAAAATCAAATAAGAGAACTAACGTCACAAACTGTGCTATTGTAAAGAGTGTAAAGTTCGATGAAGGGCCCTTCTCAATGATAGAGATAAATTTATACGAACCAACAAAGTACGCTAAAAAACTGTGAGCAATAAAAGCAGATAAAAAATAAAATATAATCCACTTAGAACTTTTTTTAACTAACTTAGAAAAACTAAACCCCGCGCGATCAAGCTCTAGGCGTTTTAGATATGGTCCTTCGATAAACTCTTCTACACGACGAAACCAGCCATCAATAAAAACTGTTTGTGGACAAGTCCATCCACACCACACTCTTCCCCAAACAGATGTCACAAAAGCTAGTGTCAGGGCTCCTCCAAGAAGTATAAATAGCAACATGGGAGCATTATGCGCTTTTAACATAAATCCAAAAAAATAAAATTCTCTCTTTTGAATATCTAAAAGCAAGCTTTGATGACCATTGATGTTAAACCAAGGCAGAACCACAAAAATAAAACTGAGAACAATCTCTACAATTGTTCTCAGCGTACGATATTTACCTTTTACTTCTGCTGGGTGCAGATATCGGCGCTGGCCGAATTCATCTAAACTTGTGATCTGAGCAGAAGAAAGGTTTTTTTTCATCTCAACACCAACTATTGTCCTTTTGATTTGATAAATGCAATGACACTTAATATTTCATTTGGTTTAAGCATTCCATCCCATGCTGGCATACCTTTGGCTCCAACGCCTTCGCGTACAACTTTTACAATATCCTGCGCCTTGTCTCCATGAACCCATGTTTTATCAGTTAAGTTCGGACCAATTTTTCCTTCTAAATTGTCTGCATGGCACATGGCACATTTTTCTTTATAAACGACAGCACCTGCATTGATTAAATTAGCATCTTTAAATTTAGCTTGTAGCTCGTCTTCACTTAAACTAGGAAACTGGCTAGCAGCTTGATTTCGAACAGTTTCTAATTTTGCCATCGAAATTTCTAACTCTTGTTTCAAAGTTAAACCATCACGTGCAATTTCATAATGAAGGTAATAGAGAGCAGCGAAGATCACGCATAATATAAAACTCCATGTCCACCAAGTGGGCATAGGATTGTTGTGCTCAACAATACCATCATATTCATGATGCATTTCTTGTTCATTTTGATTATTTTCCATGTTTATCCTCGTTTTCTAAAGGAATATTTTGCAAATAATTAATTTGTTCAGGAGTTTCTTTAATGGTTTTGATGGTAATCATTAAAAAATATCCAAAAAATATCATAAGTCCGATGACTGTAAGATAAGTATCTGTAAAAAATGAAAGTCCTAATTGTTTCATATAATCACACCTTATTTAGTTTCTACTTCAGTTTTTTGAAGTGGTTGTTTTTGCCCGAGGGCTTGGAGATAAGCAATTAAAGCAACAATTTGTTTTTTCTCTAACCCTTTAGGTGCACCTGGTTTTTCTAGTTCTTCAGCCACTACTTT
>JBKBTW010000110.1:0-9029 GCA_046291245.1 Pseudobdellovibrio sp.
ACAAGATGGCATCACATCGTCGTTTAGTAAAACATTTTAGTCGTAAATCTGGCCCACGTAAGGCTTTATTAAGAGGGTTGTTAAACTCTTTAGTTGAGCATGGCCGTATTAAAACAACAGTTACAAGAGCTAAAGAAGTTAGAAGACATATTGAAAAAGCAGTCACTTTAGGTAAAAAAGGTGATTTAAACTCTATTCGTCTTTTAGTTTCACGTTTAGCAGATAAAGACTCAGCTTTAGAAATCGTAAAAAATATCTCACCACGTTTCAAAGAGCGCGCTGGTGGATACACAAGAGTAATCAAAATTGGTCGTAGACCAGGTGATGCTGCTGAAATGGCATTTCTTGAGTTTGTAGATTATGATTACAAAGCTAAAGCTCCAGCTACTACTAAAGCTGGTAAAGAGAAAAAAGAAGACAAAGCAGCTAAAAAAGTAGAAAGCAAAGCTAAAAAAGTTGCTGCCACTACTAAAGCAAAAGCTAAAAAAGCTGTTAGAAAAATTCAATCTAAATCTCGCGCAGCAAGTCAAGCAGCCGCTAGATAATATTGAGTTTAGTCAAAATATAAAAACTTTAAAGGGATCTCGAGCAGAGATCCCTTTTTTATTTGGTAATTTAAAAGTCATTTCAAACACTCGACTATTTCATTACTATGTCGTGTGTATACTTTCTCTTTATAGTTAATTCTTTATATCGATCTGTTAAATGATCTCTAGTATTTCATGATATCTAAATATAGTGTTGCAGTGATGGATATTAGAATTGGGACATATTCACAATTCAAGTATAATCTTTGGAGTTATTAAGAATGATTTTAACTAAACTGTCACTAATCAGAGTTTATTTCTGGATTATAATTCTTTTAATAAGCTTTTTTAAAAGGTAATATATTAGACCTGTATGCATGTAATATATCGAATTATATATACGCAGTATATTAGATTTATGTATACGCAGTATATTAAGTTTATGTATACGCAGTATATTAGATTTATATATACGCAGTATATTAGATTTATGTATACGCAGTATATTAGATTTATGTATACGCAGTATATTAGATTTATCTAATTTCATTAGGCTGCATATATATGAATTTGTAACTGACTTTGTCTTACAACTGTCTTAAGGGGTAAAGCTAGTTTTAGTGCTTTAGAGGAGGATTGCATGAAGTTAAAAATACTTATGATATTTGTAGTTATAGCTGTCATCAGTGTTTTTTCTGTTTTTTACGTTAAAAATTATTTATTTTACTCAAGACCCACTGAGAAAATCTCCACCGAAGAAATATCAATTCAAAAAAGCTTTAAATTGATAGGCCGCAATATGGCTCAATTTAAAAATTATAGTGGTGAAGATTTAACTTCGAAATCTATGGAACTTAAAACTGGACAGAGTATTTTTGAACTTGCACCAGAAGAGATAACTTATGACAGTGTTATAGTGCATTTCTGGGCTTCATGGTGTGATCCGTGTATTAACGAAATACCAGAGCTGCTCGAGTATTTAAAACGCCATGAGCAGGCTATTAAAGACAAAAAACTAGGTATTGTTTTAGTTTCTGTAGATTATGAGGTAGAAGCTATTTCTAAGTTCTTAAAAAGTTTTCCAGATTTAAATGCGGGCGCTTACGTTCAAATATGGGATAAAGAGGCGATTTTGCAAAAAAGTTTTAATATAGACCGCCTGCCTTCTACATATATTCTTCATAAAAATAAGCCATTGGAGAAATATCTTACTGTTGTTGATTGGAAGCGGATGTAAGTAAGCCCTATAAGTAAGCCCTATAAGTAGGCCGTGTAGTTTATTGTAAACGGCCTGTAAACGTTTTTATTCACTAGTCCCTATTAACACAGCTAGAATATGTTATTCACGTACTGTATTAAAACTTTAACTTCTTCTTTAAACTATCAAGGGCTTTTTTTCCTTCTTCTTCGGCTTTGTTCTTAGCTTTGTTTTCTAGATCTTTTTTAGCAGTGTTGATTTTCTCGTCAATCATATTTTTTTGACCGTTTAACTTGCTCTGAATGTCATTAGCGCTCGTCACATAACCTTTAGTCAGTGTTGTAATCTGTTTATCAATTTGTTCACGAGCTTTACCAATTTCTTGATCAATTTTTGTTTTAATTTCAGAATTAAGTTCATTGATTTTTTGTTGCACACTAGCACTTAAGGCATCTTGAATTTTACTCCCTAGTGAAGAGCTGACATCTAAATTGAGACTTTTAAGTTCTCCCTCAGCTTTGGCTGTTAAATCAAATGATTTGAGCTGGGCAAATGTATTTTTAAGGATTTCATCGACTATTTTTTCTTTGGCATTCAAATCAAAATTTACATTATTGAAAGTATTTTCAAGTTTAAGCTTATAAAACTTAAACCCTTCAGTCGCAGCAGAAATGTTCATTGCAATAGACGCGCTTGGTATGCTCAGTTGTCCATCAGGTGAATTTAAAAGCTCAATATTACTTAAAGGATAACTTGCTACTCCAACATTTAGTCCAGCAGCAGGTTCATCTTTTAAATTATTTAAATAAGCACTAAGTTTTAAACCTAATACATTTTGAGATTTTAAATCGCCAGATATTTCAAGCTCTGTCTGCTTTCGAATTTGTCTTTGGTTGGATACAATATTGGTGATAACTCCAGCTAAATCTCCATAGTCAGCTTGAGCATTTGATTTAGAACTGATTGACACCCTTTGAATCCAAAATAGTGGGTAGCCTGTTGTTATTGGAAACTCGTAAGAAACACCTTTAGCACGAGGTAAAGGCTGTATAGTGTCATCATCTTTTGGATCTACTTTTTTGTTTTTTTCACCTGACAGTAAAACTTTTGAGTTTAAATTGTCATTTACAAGTTTCGAGTATTTTGGAGGTAAGTATTTTTCCGCAAGTGCATTAACACGGTCTAATTTATGAATGTAGGGCGTTAAGTAATCCATAAAGATGGATTTAGCAATTTGATTGGCATCTATTTTCGGTATTTTTAAATGGTCTTTTATAGTGGCTATATCTTCTTTAATTTGTTGATCAAGCGTTTGGTAGTCTTTTTTTATAGCTGTTAAGTCGTCCGTGAAAGATTTTTTAGTTTCATCAACTATTTTAACTTTTGCTTCAACGTCTTTTTTTAAATTATTGAACTTATCAATAGATGTTTGGAGCTCTTGAAGAGTTTTGAAATCTTTGTATTTAATCGATTCAAATTCAGTTTTATAGTTTTTAAAATCTTTCTCATTAGGTAATGCTTTGATTTGTTGATCCCAAATTTTTTGTTTAGACTCCCACTTTAATTTTAAATCTTGAGCGAGTTGTTTGGATTTTATTCTGGACTCCATTTGGCTTAATTGGGCTTTATAGTCACCAGTTTTTAAAAAAGCTGCCAAATCACCTAAAAGATTATTTCCATTCTGCGAAGCCACTTTATCTAAAGCTTTGTTTTTTAATTGATCAGTAAAACTGGGACCATTAGATGGTGGTTCTGGAGGAGCTACTTTTCCGCGGTATTTGCGCTTAGACATAAATTGAATTTTTTCTACAGCCATCTCTTTAACAACAAATTTTAACCTTAAAAGAGCATCCCAGTTTAAACCAAATCTGATGTCGCCAATTTCTATGCTGTTGTAATCAGGTTGATCGCCGTTGGTTATTTGTAAATCTATGAGTTGTACGCTTCCATTTGTGAAGGAACTTTTAAAAGCAGCTAGATTAACCTCTACACCTAAGGCCTTGTATCCACCCCATTCAATAGCTTTTTTCATGTGTCCATCAAACAGAAATGTGAAATATAAACCAATAAGTAAAATAAAAATAACAAGTGGTATAATGGCATTCCAGCGGATGATACCTGACTTTTTTACTTTTTTATTTTTTGAAACTTTCTGTTGTAAAGATTCATCATTATGAGTGTTGTTATTATCCATTTGAAGGCTCCTGCAAAAAAATATATTCTACGCTGCTTATTGTGATATTAAATTAAAGTTATTAAACATTGTGTTATTGAAAACTAATATCCAAGGTCTCTGTATTTTTTGTAAAGAAAGTAAAGCTTTGTGGCTTTTACGCCTTTCCACATTTTAGATGATTCAAACTTAGCCACAATACGAGTTCTGTATTTTTCAATGAGCACGATAAATGTAAAATAAAGAATAGGACTCAAGATCAAAGCAAATAAAAAACTTCCCATAACGATCGAGTTATTAAAAAGGGTATAAGGAATAATAGGCATATTGTATAATTGTGTCCATAGTGGTCTAAAGGATTCATTTTCAAGAGCCCATTGACCTAAAGAATCTGCGACAGGGTCGATTAAAAATGCAATAAATTTAAAGGCAAAAGCTGAAATAAATGCAGATCCAATTTGAATACGGAAAATTAAAAGTATAAGTAAGACTAAAAATGTCTGAAGAGAAAAAAATGGCGAAAATCCTAAAAATACGCCTAGAGTTAACCCTAAGGCGACCTGTTTGGTCCCATTTTCCGAATGCAGAAGTTGTATAAAGTTAACAAGTTGTTTGAGGAGCAACGTCATATCTTTGACCCTTTTATTTAAAAAATATTCGTAAAACAAAGCTTTTGACTCTTAAGCAAAAAGTTATGTTTTGCGAACAGTTATGTCATAATTAGTGCACTAATTATATTTAATATACAGGGCTTTAATTATGACTTTTATCGCTTAGTAATAGATTACGCAGATTTGCGGGATAAGGCAAAAAAATATCCACCAGGTAGGCTTAGGAGCAGCATAAAAAACTGCATCAAGCTAATGCTGGTTGTGACGGCTGTTGCGACTTCTGTGCTGATTATTGAGAAAATAAAATAAAAAGCGGCTTGTCCTACGCCTATGCCTGCTGGAGTAAGAGGGATAGCTGAGGCCATAAAAGCAAAACACGCTAAAGGTAAAAATAAAAATACTGAGATATGACTGTCTGTTAAGATGGCGCAAGTTATATAAAGGAAGCCCACAGAAAAAAACTGTCCAAGAAAACTTATACTGATAAATTTTAGTATAAACTTTGTTTGTAGGGCTTTTTCGATGCTCGCTTGCACTTGCTCGGCAAATGAAATGAGTTTGTTAATGAGGAAAAAACTGAATTTTTCTTTAAGTAAGGGAATTATTTTTTTTGAATGATATAAAAACAGTAACCCTAAGCAAGCCAAACCTAAGAGCAAAAGGGATATTTGGAGCAGGCGAGTAATATCAGATTTTGAATCGATAACGTATTCGACTAATAAAAAAGAACTTGAAAAGAGTATTAAACAAAATAAGCCCAAAACACGATCCACAGTGACAAGTGAAAAGGAAACTTTTTTAGATATGTTCTGCCGCTCCGAAACAGAGAGAGCTTTGACGACATCTCCACCTACACCACTCGGAATGAAGAAATTAAAAAAATTACCGATAAAAGAATCTTTTAGGGCTGATTTGTAGAGATATGTAGTTTCTAAATTAACTAAAATTTTCCATCTCAAGGCAAAAATAAGTGCATGAAAGAAAAAAAGCCCAACCCCTAAAGTTGTAATTAAAGGGTTCTTCAGTGATGTAGAAAGTTGATTCAGGTCGATAAAACCTAATTTGAAGACCCCCAAGAGTAAAACGACAGCTATAAGGGGGCGTGTAAATTGTTTCAATCTATTCTTCATCACGGAGTAAACCCAAACTACATTTTGTGAGTATCAAAAATATTTTTTAAATTTTTTAATACCGTTTCTAAATTTTTTAAAGGTAAAGATGTGGGTCCATCGCAAAGGGCTTTTTCTGGGTTAGGGTGAGTTTCTAAAAAGATGCCATCAACTCCAACTCCAACCGCAGCTCGAGCTAAAGGCCATACCATATCACCACGTCCCCCACTAGATTCTCCTGTGGCACCAGGAAGTTGTGTCGAGTGAGTGCAATCCATAATAACGGGATATCCAAGTCTGCGCATTTCAACTAAACCTGTCATATCATTAATAAGTCTATTGTAGCCAAAGGTTGTTCCTCGTTCACAAAGAAGTAATTTGTCATTGCCAGATTGAACAGCTTTTTCTGTGATAGCTTTCATATCCCAAGGTGCTAAAAATTGCCCTTTTTTAATATGGATAACGCGATTTGTTTTTGCCGCTGCCACAAGTAAATCAGTTTGGCGAGATAAAAAGGCAGGTATTTGAATGACTTCTGCATATTGCGCAGTTTCTTCAACTTGAATTGTTTCGTGAACATCAGTGATAAAGTTACAACCCACGGTTACTTTAATCTTCTCAAGCGATTTTAATGCTTGAGACATGCCTGGTCCACGAAAGCTTTTTATGCTTTGACGATTTGCTTTATCAAAAGAGCATTTAAGAATCCAGGGTATTCCTAAAGACGTAGTGACTCTTTTGATTTCTTGAGCCGTTTCAATAACCATAGCTTCATCTTCGATAATATCTGGCCCTGCAAAAAGCACAAAACTTTTGCCATCTCCCCACGTGATATCTCCATATTGAGATTTAAGTGTGACTGTTTTTTTAAGTGGATTAAATTCATTCATGATTAAGCCTTTGCTGAAAATTCAACAGCTGTTTTAACAGCTGCAATAACGGTATTTTGATTCTCTACACTCATATCAGGATACATAGGTAAACTGATCACATGCTGTGCTGCCCAGCGAGAGTGAGTAATGTCATGACGTTGTGGTGTGTTTTTAGCATACCAAGGTTGATCAGGCATAGTCATAGGGTAATGAACTGTTGTTGGGACGCCTAATTCTTGCATTTTCTTTTGAAAGGCATCGCGATTCGTCACAGTGACAGTGTATTGCGCCCAAACGCTTACGTTGCCTTCCTTCACAAGAGGTGTAGAGAATTGTGGATCAAATTTTTCTAAACCTTTAAATGATTGACTGAAATTATTAGCAATTTTATTTCTTTGTTCGACTTCCCAATCATACCTTTCTAGTTTTGAAAGTAAAATAGCACATTGAATTGTATCTAAACGGCCATTCACGCCTAAACGTGTATGGTAATAGCGTTTTTCAGATCCATGCTCACGGATTTCTTTCATAGCTACAACCAGTTTATCGTCATTTGTAAAAATAGCTCCACCATCTCCATAACAACCTAAAGGTTTTGCTGGGTAAAATGATGTGCCAGCAGCTGTAGTTAAAGCTCCACTTTTCTTGTCTTTATATTTTGCGCCATAAGATTGAGCCGTATCCTCTATGACATAAAGATTGTGTTTTTTTGCAATCGCGTTGATTTCTTCAAGATCACAAGCCTGACCGTACAGTGACACAGGCATGATAGCTTTAGTTTTAGATGTAATCGCAGCCTCAATTTTTTTTGTATCAATATTAAATGTTTTAGGATCAATATCAACATACACAGGGGTTGCGCCAGATAATACGATTGTCTCAGCTGTTGCGATAAAGGAAAAAGCGGTTGTTATAACTTCATCACCAGGACCAATACCTAGAGCCATAAGAGGAATCAGTAAAGCATCGGTTCCGCTTGCGACGGCTAAACAGTGCTTTGATCCAGTGTGTGTCGCTAGTTTTTGCTCTAACTCTGCGACTTCTGGACCATTGATATATGCTCCGCTATCCAAGACTTTTTGAATGCGAGCATCAATAGAGTTTTTAAGTGCGTTGTATTGTGATTTTAAATCAATAAAAGGAACAGACATAATATTTACCCCTGTAAATGATAATTTTGAATAGTATGTAGATAAAAGTTCAGTCTGTCACGATGTGGAAAAAAAGCTTCACGCAAGAGGTAAACTCTGCCAAAATATAAAACTACTTAATTTGAATAAGCACGAGTATATTGCACTGGACCATGGAGGGTTTATAATGAAGTCACATTCTTCTGTCGCAAAGAAAAAAATGCTAGGTGTGGGGGCTGTTGTCTCTGGATTGATCGTCATCCCGATTGCCTATGCATCGCAAACGCATAACAGCTATAATAATAACCAATATTTTTATCATTCTCATGAAGATGAGGCTCCTGCTGCTTATGAGAACTTACATCAATCCAGAATGTCATCAAGTAAAGGACCTGTTAAAATAGAGGGTTCATCGGCAATACCAGAAAAACGCGATTTTATTTTAAATGAAAAAATTAATCCTTGTGATGATTTTCACGCCTATGTTTGTAGTAATGTGGAAGCCTCTTTTAAATTAAGAGACGATCGTAGCTCACACACATTTTCATTTAACGACTCTGCGGAGCGCATTTTAGAAAAGAAGAAACAGTTTTTTTTAAATATCGATAATGAAAAAAAACTCAGCAAAAGATCTTTGCAAATGAAGCAGTATTACAAAGCTTGTATGAATGAAACTGAGTCAGCTAACGAAGAGCGTGCATTAGTGCGTGATTTGAAAGCTCAAGTGGATAAAATTAAAACAGTAGATGATTACATTAACTTAAACATAACCAATATGTCTAAAGGCAGTGGTGATTGGTCTTTTGTGGATTTTGGAACAAGTGCTAATATTAACAATCCAAAAATCAACGACATCTTTTTCGTAGCTAACTTTATGTTTTTACCTGAACACAGCTATTACGACAATAAAGAGCTTGTGGCCGCATACATAGATTTGATGACAGAGTTTTTTGCAACAGTTTATCCAGAAGTTCCTCGTGCAGACTTGAAAACGCGAGCTGAAAATGTAGTCGCTTTCGAACAAAAATTTAAACCAAATTATCCTCTCCCAGCAGAGTGGAGAAAAAGATGGACAGAAGTAAACTATGTAAAAAGAGCAGACTTTTTTAAACACACAGAGAAATTTAATTTCAAAGATTTTTTTAAAAAATATGTGCCAGAAAAAACTTTAATTCGTGATTTCACTCCGGAAAGTATGAAGTTTGCCGTTGAAGAGGTGAAGAGTGAAAACTTACAAATTTTAAAAGATATGTATGTTTACAGAAATGCACGTGGTTTTATGGATGATGCATTTCCTGAGCTGTATAAGAAACGTATGGAATTCAGCTTTAAGTATTTAGGTGGATCGCCAACTCGTCCAGAGCGACAAGAAAGATGTACGCGTACAGTGATGAGTTCTTTTACTAAAG
>JBKBTW010000111.1:0-6862 GCA_046291245.1 Pseudobdellovibrio sp.
CCCAATCAATGATGGTAAAGTTATTCGTTTAAAAGTACCAGATCTAACAGAAGAGCGTCGTAAAGAGCTTGCTAAGCAAGTTAAAAAAATCGCTGAAGATGCTCGCGTTGCTGTTCGTTTAGCTCGTCGCGATGCTAACGAAGAAGTTAAAAAACTTTTAAAAGACAAAGCTGTAAGTGAAGATGAAGCTAAAAAAGCTGAGACTGATATTCAAAAAATCACTGATGATTCAATCAAAAAAGTTGATCAATTAGCTGATGAAAAAGAAAAATCAATCTTAACAATCTAAGTTCATGTCACAAATAAAACATGTCGCAGTTATAATGGATGGAAATGGCCGCTGGGCTCAGCTCAGAGGTCGTCCGCGTACTTATGGACATGTTAAAGGTGTTCGCGTGGCAAAAAAAATTATCACTCATGCCTCGCAACTTGGAATCCCACACCTCACTTTATATGCTTTCAGCACTGAAAACTGGTTCAGGCCAGAAGAAGAAGTTTCGGTTTTAATGAAACTCTTAGAGCGTTATCTTTTAAAAGAAACTGATAATCTTATAAGAGAAAATATTCAGTTCCACACGATCGGGGATTTATCTAAAATCCCTACTCATGTCAGAACATTGATTGAACAGGCTAAACAAAAAACCTCGCATTGTTCAGGGCTGAAAGTTAATTTCGCCATCAGCTATGGTTCAAGACAAGAACTCATCACAGCCGTACAAGCGATTGCGCAAGATGTTCAATCTGGAAAAACACAAATCAGCGAGATCAATGAAGATTTAATTTCTAAAAAGCTCATGACGTCTCACTGCCCCGATCCAGATTTAATCATCCGCACGAGTGGAGAATCACGTTTATCTAATTTTTTAATGTGGCAAGCTTCTTACAGTGAACTTTATTTTACCAATATTTTGTGGCCAGATTTTAAAGAAAATGATTTCAACAAAGCTTTGACTGATTTTAAAAATCGTAATCGCCGTTTTGGTAAAATTGAAAGCGCTATAAAATCACTTTTTAATATCAAAGAAAAAAAATCTCATCATGACGAACTTTACATCTAGAATCATCTCTGCTGTCGTAGCTCTTATTTTATTTACTGCTATTATTTACTATTTTGGGCAAAACGGAATCTATGGCGTTATTGTATTTGCCGTAGCTCGTGGCTCTTATGAGTTAGCTCGCATGTTATTTAAAAATGATAGCGCTTTACCAAAATACAGTGCTTATTTATTTGTTGTCTTGAACACAATAACTTTTATTTTACTAACCCAAGAAAAGTTTAGAGTGTTTTCTTTATTTATAATTCTTTTGAATTTAGCTTGTAATGTGTGTTATGGAATACTTTTTCATAAAAAGTTCAGAGCTTTAGAGTCTATTTTTTCTTACATCTCGCAATCAGCATTTGGATGTTTATATATCGCAGTCATACCAGCTTGCATAGCGTGGACTGTGTATGCAGAACAAGGTTTAACATGGTTCTTCTGCTTGCTGACAGTGGTTTTTGCTGGCGATATTGGAGCTTATTTATTCGGTATGACGTTAGGAACTGTTAAAATTGCCCCTACACTGTCCCCTAAAAAAAGTGTTCAAGGTGCTATTGGTGGTCTAATATTCTCGACTTTGGCAGCTTATGTGTTTTCTTTTTATTTACCTCATGTGCCGCTTGTTTTGCTTTTAACGTGTGGATTTTTTGGCGGATTACTTGGTCAAATTGGGGACTTTTTTGAATCCCTTATAAAGCGCGTTGCAGGTGTTAAAGATTCTGGCTCTATTATGCCAGGCCACGGTGGCGTCTTAGATCGAATCGATGGTGTGTTGTTAGCCTCACCTCTGTTTTATTTTGCTGCGAACTACCATAGTCTTTGGTCTTAAAACCATGATGTAACTTACTTAATATCTATAACAATGATAAAATAACAAAGATTGTGAAATATAAGTGGTCTCTTGGATTGCTTAATTTCAAACTCACCTCATATTTACGAGGCGGTTTTAATTACTGAAAGGTCTGGTTAGGATGTCATTTATTTCAGATATATATTCAAACGTTGTTCCATTTACTATTTTACTTGGTATTTTAGTTTTCGTCCATGAGTTAGGTCATTTTCTTGTGGCACGCGCCTGTGGTGTTCGTGTTGAGGTTTTTTCTCTTGGCTTTGGAAAAAAGATTTTAAGTTATAAAAATGGAGATACAACTTACTGTATCTCCATTGTACCGCTTGGTGGCTACGTTAAAATGTTTGGTGAGCAATCTACTGATCCTAACAGTATTTCTCCTGAAGAGCGCAAAGTGTCTTATTCACACAAAACTGTATGGCAAAGAATTGCGATTGTTTTAGCTGGTCCATTGATGAATTTCTTTTTTGCCGTATTGGTTTTTGGATTCGTTGCCTATCGGGGCGAGGATACGCGTGCGGCACGTTTAGCGGATGTTACAGAAAATTCTGTAGCCGCTACAGCGGGGATTCAATCTCATGATCTTGTTCTAAGTGTAAACGGCGAAAAAGTTCGCAGTTATGAAGAGTTTCAAGCTCAACTTAATCAAAATAAAGAAAAAGAAGTTACACTGGAAGTGCAGCAGCTTAATAGTGATCCACGCAGTGTCAAAGTGTTTGTGACTAGTGTCGCTAACCCAAATATTTTTTCTTCAGAGAGCAAGATTGGCTCAATAGAGGGCTTACAACCCTATGCCAAAGGCACTACTATTGCTGTCTTGCCTGATACTCCAGCCTATAAATCAGGTTTACGCACAGGCGATGAAATCACCGCAATAAATACTCAAAAAATAAATTCATGGGGGGATTTAGCAAAGCTAAATCCAGCGGCAGAGCATGAGGTTAAATTAGTTCGCCCTACTTCGGACAGCAAAACAGAAGAGATCATTCTTAAAATTGATAATACAAAAAATTTATACAGCGATCTAAAAACACTCGGCCTCGAAAATCCTGAGCTTTATCTAGAACAAATTGTACCAGACTCTCCGGCAGCAAAAGCTGATTTGCACAAATATGATAAAATCATTTCCATCAATGGAACACCTGTGACTCAATGGGAAACTGTTTTGAACATGATTAAAAATTATAACGGCTCAGATGCTTTTGATATCGTAATTTTACGTGAGGGCACAGAAATCTTAAAGAAAATTACTCCGCAGATGACATCACAAATGACAATGCAAGGTAAAGAAGATAAACGCTACACAATTGGCATTATGCCTTTAATCAATGTAGCCGCACCTGAGATGACAAAAGTTACTGAAGATTCTATCTTTGCAGCGACAGGCAAAGGTTTTAAACGTGCATGGGATATCTCGGTGATTACTGTGATGTCTTTTGTACGTTTACTTCAAGGCGAGGTTTCACATAAGAACATCGGAGGTATGATCTCAATAGGTAAAGTCGCTAAAGACTCTTATGCTATGGGATTACAGCCATTTTTAATGACGATGGGTATATTATCTATCAGTTTGTTCATTTTAAACTTGCTTCCAATTCCTGTATTAGATGGGGGACATTTGGTGTTTTACGCTATTGAAGCTATTAAGGGATCTCCATTAAGTGGTAAAAAATTAGAAATTGCACACCAAATTGGATTCGCACTTTTAATGGGGCTCATGATTTTAGCTTTATTTAATGACTTTACTAAGTTTTTATTTAAAACATAATTCATGATTTCTTTATCTTGTGAGACGAGCACATTACTAGGAAGCGTGGCCATTCATCGTGATGGCCAGCTTTTAATCGAAAAATCTTTAATGCGCCAAGGGTCTCACTCGGATTCTTTAAATTTACTCATTAATGAATGCCTTCATTTATCAAATCTAAAGCTCGGCGAAATCGATATATTCGCTACAGGCTTAGGTCCAGGAAGCTTTACAGGTATCCGCATTAGTTTTAATACTGCTAAAACTTTTTCATACGTATATAATAAACCCCTTAGTGGGGCCGACAGCCTAAAAAATCTTGCTTACTTAAACAGGACTTTAGTTCAGGAAAACTCCACTTTACCTCAAGAAATTTGCTGTGCTATCAATGCTTTCAAAAATATGGTTTATATTGCAACCTACAAAATTGATCAAAGCACGAATTCATTAGTTACCCTTCATGAGCCTCAAGTTATAAGAGTTCAAAATTTAAATGAATTTATAAAATCACCTGTGTTATTTGTTGGTGATGCTCACTTAACCTATGAAAGTTATTTGAACACTCACTTAAACGGAAAACTCATTCGTCATGCTGGCGTAAAAGATTATCCCACTGCGGATGCTCTTGGACAGTTAATTAGTCTAGAAAATCAGAAATCGCACTGGAGTAAACTATTACCCCTTTACTTACGCGCATCTGAAGCCGAAGAGAACTTGAGCGGAATTAAATTTCAACCGCTGTAGTTACATCAGGAGCAAAGCAAAATGTCAAAAGTATGGTGCGTTTCCAGTGGAAAAGGCGGAGTAGGTAAAACTTTTATTTCTTCAGGTTTAGGAATAAGTTTAGCCAAACTAAGAAAAAAAATACTTTTAGTTGATTTTGATTTGTCTGGTGCTAATTTGCATGCGGCTCTTGGTTGCAATCAACACCGCAAATCTATTTTGGATTACTTAGAATCCAAAAACAGTTTAGAAGAAATTATCACTAAATCCACATTCAGCAACGTGGACTATATTGCCGGCTTTAACATGCCCTATTTAGGGACTGAACTCGGACTTTTAAAAGCTGAAGAACTTGTGAAAAGTTTAAAGCAGTTAAATTATGATATCATTATATTTGATCTTGGTGCAGGCGCCGCAAAATCATATTTAAACCTCATGAACTTCGCCGATAAAAATTTACTTGTGACAAATTGCGAACCTGGTTCTTTAGAAAAAACTTATAAATTTATTGATCAAATTATAGAAGAAAAAGTTAAAATTCCAAATCTGGAATTGATGATTAACTCTTGCCGTTCTCAGCAACATAAAAATATTGGGCAAACACTTGAGCATGATATGCAAAAAAAACATGGTATTCACACTACCTATGCTGGATTTATCCAATTTGATAATGCAGTATGGCAATCGACTGTTTCAGCCCAAAATCCAATAAATATTACCCAAAATGTGTTTACTTTGATGCCATATTCCACTGTTTGTCATGATTTTTACAAAATTAGCAAACAATTTATTGATCCTAAGGAAGTCCGAGCCGTATCATAGAATTTAAGATGAGTACAGATTTTAAAAATAACTACTATGAAATTTTAGAAATTTCAAACCAAGCCACTCAACATGATATTACGGTGGCTTATGAAAAAGCGAAGAGAACATATTCTCCGCAAAATACAGCTCTTTACAGTGTCTTTACAGAAGAAGAGGCTAAAGCTCTTACAGAAATCATTGATGAAGCCTATGCTGTATTAAGTAATCCTGATTACAGAAATATTTATGAAAAGCGTTTACTTTCTAAATCATTCTCAACTTCCGACCTATCACTTGAAGCTATTAAAAAGGCATTTGCTGATTTAAATAACGAAACTAAACTTGCAGATAAAGTTAATGCAGCAAAAAAAGAAGCTCTCATCGAAATCGAAACTCCAAAATATGAACCAAATTTAGAATTAGAAAAAGAAATCAACCACTGCGCTCAATGGTCTGGTGATTTTCTGAAAAAAGTTCGTGAGTACAAACAATACTCTCTCGAGCAACTTCATGAAAAAACAAAAGTTAATCCTTGGTATATTGCAGCTTTAGAGCGCATGGAACCTGAAAACTTGCCAGCTCCTGTATTTGTACGTGGCTATGTGACTCAAATGGCTAAAACACTGGGCTTAAATGAAAAACAAGTAGCTGAATCTTACATGAAGCTATATAAGCAAAAGCTTGAGCACCCTAAAACAAAATAATTTTACATTTCAAATAGATGATCAATCAATAGGTCAAAGGCTTGATAAATTCTTAGCAGATAACTCAAGCCTTAAATCCTTCATTCCAACGCGTAGTTTTGCTCAAAACATGATTGATAAAGGCTTTATAACTGTTAACCAAAAAGCAGTTAAAACTTCTTATACACTTAAATTAAATGATGTCGTGGAAATTCATCTACCTGAAAAGTCACCAACTACTCTTATTCCTTATGATTTCCCTTTAGATATTGTTCATGAAGATGATGATTTAATCGTTGTGAATAAACCCGCAGGATTGGTGGTTCATCCGGCCGCAGGCCACGAAAAAGATACTTTAGTGAATGCACTTGTTCATCATACACGCAATCTTTCCATGAAAAATGAAGAGCGCCCTGGAATTGTACATCGTATCGATAAAGAGACCAGTGGCCTTTTGGTCATTGCCAAAAATGATGAAGCTCATGAGCATCTTTCACAGCAGTTTAAAGATAAAACTACTCATCGTATTTATTACGCTGTTTTAAATGGTACTCCTTTGCGATCATCTGGCACGATCAAAAGTTATTTAGCAAGACATCCTACTGACAGAAAAAAATATTGCTCGATTCGAAGTCATAACAGAATTATTACAGAACCAACTCCTGATTTTGAAAAAGGCAAATGGGCCGTTACGCATTATCAAATTCTTGAGCTATCGCAAAAAATGTCTTTAGCTCAAATCAAACTTGAAACCGGACGCACCCATCAGATACGCGTTCATATGTCTGAACTCAATCATCCCCTTATTGGTGATATAACTTATGGTTTTTCCGTAAAGCTAAATAAAGAGTTAAAAATTCATCGTTTCTATCTTCATGCGGCTGAGTTAGGTTTTTTTCATCCTAAAACTCTTGAGCCTATGTTGTTCAAAATCAATTGGCCTGAAGCAGATTTAAACCAGATACGTTCGTGGGGGTTTAAATATTATGACAAGTAAGATGTGGGTTGAGCAAAG
>JBKBTW010000111.1:6872-7308 GCA_046291245.1 Pseudobdellovibrio sp.
GAACTTAAAACAGATCATGTATTAATTTACTTTGGAAAAGCCAAAACAACCCTTGATGACCTCTATAAGTTATATCCAAATTTAATTTTTAAGAGTGTACATCAAATACACTCGGATAAGTGCGTGAAGGCCCAAGATATTTCGACACCTTTACCGCAAGCTGATGCTCTATACACATCGGATGTGGGAGTGGCACTTGTTATCAAAACTGCTGATTGCATGCCTATTATGGTTTTTGATCAGACTTCAAAAAAAATTTTAGCCATTCATGCTGGATGGAAAGGTGTTGTAAATGAAATCACGGCTAAATCTATTCAAGCAGCTGATCTTAAAGATGTTCATGTTTATATAGGTCCTCATATCACGCAAAACAGTTTTGAAGTCAAATCTGATGCAGAAGCGTTGTTAAGATCAGTTTATCAAAAATACTCAGGGT
>JBKBTW010000111.1:7318-8529 GCA_046291245.1 Pseudobdellovibrio sp.
GGTATTTTCAAAAACCTGAGCAACAGCAGCATCTTGAAACAGAAATTTTCACACCTTTTGAGATCGATAAATTTAAAATTGATTTAATTAAAATTGTTGAAACTCAAATACAATCTGTATCTACAAAATACGCGCTTAACACTCTTTTAATAGACACGGTAACTGATTTGCGTTTTAACTCTTACCGAAGAAACAATAAGTCTCCAGATAGAAACTTGAGTTTTATCGCTCTACTTAAATAAATATAGCTTCTTAACACAGTTTTACTTAATATTTTTATTCTTACTGAGTTTTGATATTTTGATTTTTTCCTAAGTAGACTGTAATTAAAATATCTTGTATTTTATCCTAAATATGAAAACTAAAGCCAGTGCCGCATTTATATTTGTAACTCTCGTGATTGAAGCCATGGGTTTTGGAATAGTCATGCCCGTTCTACCCGATGTCATTCGCAAATTTGTCTCTGGCTAGTCCTCTGTTGCAACCACTTACGGATATTTTATTGCTGTGTATGCGCTTTTACAATTTGTGTGCGCCCCTGTGTTAGGACGCTTATCTGATAAATATGGTAGAAGACCTGTGCTACTATTGTCTTTATTTGGAGCTGGTGTCGATTATATTTTCATGGCATTTGCACCCAATTTAGCTTTGTTATTTGTAGGACGTATGATTGCCGGAATCAGCGGAGCAAGTTTCACGGTTGCTACAGCCTACCTCGCAGATATTAGTGATGATACTAATAGAGCTAAGAATTTTGGTTTACTTGGGGCTGGTTTTGGATTGGGTTTCATTATAGGTCCTGCTATTGGTGGATTAGTGGCTTCACATGGCTTAACATACCCGTTTTTAATTGCAGCCTGCTTTAACCTTATCAATTTTATGTTTGGCTATTTCGTTTTACCAGAGTCTTTACCACAGTCGCTACGACGTAATTTTAAAATATCTGAACTCAATCCTTTTAATTCTTTAAAGATTTTAACATCAATGCCTGCTATCTCTGCTTTAGTTTTAGCGTATGTTCTACTGCAATTAGCTGGGCAAACCCATGGGTCTCTTTGGGCTATATACACTGAAACTAGATTTGAATGGACTGCAGCTCAAGTTGGGATATCACTCGCAGCAGTTGGGTTACTGAGTGCAATCGCACAAGGTGTACTAACAGGACCAGCAGTTAAATTTTTTGGAGAACGCAGAGTCGCTTTTTGGGGAGC
>JBKBTW010000111.1:8539-9010 GCA_046291245.1 Pseudobdellovibrio sp.
GAGCCTTTGGTGAATCACTTGGTTTTATTGGGTATGGCTTAGCAAGCAGTGGCTTTATGTTGTATGTTGTTTTAATTATATCGTCTGTATTTTGGGCTTCACATCCAGCTATACAATCACTCATCACAAAAGAAATACCACCAGAAAAACAAGGTGAGCTTCAAGGGGCGCTGATGAGTTTAATGAGTTTAACTGCTGTGATAAATCCACTTCTCATGACAAGAGTTTTTGCCCACACATCCACGTCAACAGGTCTCATCTATTTGCCTGGAGCAGCCTATTACTTAGCTGGAGTATTTGGATTGATCGCTTTTACAATTATTTGGAGATGGGAGAAATTAAAAGTTAAAAACGCTAATACCTGGAGGTATGGAGTGCGCCGTGTATCCCCTAACGGAGTCATTTCTGTTAGGAAAGCTCCAACTATAACCGAGGTCATAAACGCCTCAAAGGAGATACACGGCATGGGTC
>JBKBTW010000112.1:0-8895 GCA_046291245.1 Pseudobdellovibrio sp.
ATGATTGTTTTAGACGTATCCCCAAAAAAACCATCTTTTTTGACTGTGACATCAATATTTAAAATATCACCTTCTTTAATCACATAATCTGAAGGTGTTCCATGGCAAACAACATCGTTAACAGATATACATGTTGCAAATGGATAACCATGATAACCAATACAAGCTGAAACTCCTCCAATAGACTTAGTAAAATCATCAGCTATTTGATCAAGCTCAAGAGTTTGAATCCCTGGCTTTACGAACTTAGTTGTATGATTAAGAACTTTGGCCGCCATTTGACAGACAGTCTTCATTTTGACGATTTCGTCTTTGGAAAAAGGTTGTGGAGTTCTAGAATTTGCCATACCTAGTGTATACAGCATTTTTTCACTGAAAGCCAGTTTAAGAGTAAGAATTATAGTCTTATGCCTCTGAGCAATTAAGCCACATACGGCTCTTAAAGGATTAAATGCAAAAACCTCGAAGCTATCTGGCATTAAATATAGCAGTAAGTCTATACTTTTAAAAAATCATTTCCAGAGTCTAAGACTCTAAGTAAATGAATAGCAAAGATCTCATAAAAATTAAAAAGGCTGATATTCTACATATCAGCCTCTTAATTAGCAATTTAGCTTAGCCATATGGCTAAATCTAAAAACTATTTTAAATGTTTAGAAACAAGTTTAGTCATTTCAAACATAGAAACAGTGTTTTTTCCGAAGATAGGTTTTAATTTATCATCAGCGTTGATGTTTCTTCTGTTTTTAGCATCTTGTAAGCCATTCTTTTTGATGTAAGCCCACAATTTTTTAACAACTTCAGTACGAGGAAGTGCAGAAGCACCTACGATAGCTGCTAAAGTTGTAGATGGAGTTAAAGCTTTCATGAAAGCTGCATTTGGTTTTCTTTTTGTAGCAGCTTTTTTAGGAGCAGCTTTTTTTGCTGGTTTAGCGGCTTTTTTTGGAGCTGCTTTTTTTGCTGGTTTTGCTGGTTTTGCTGCTGCTTTTTTTGCTGGAGCTTTCTTAGTTGTTTTCTTTGCCATGTTAAATTCCTCCCTAAGGTATTAAGGCATTATTGTTTTTTTTAATATATATACTTAGTATATTAAGTTTATCTAACTAAAGTCGATGTGTCTTAAGCATAAGTCTAGAAAAAACCTTTTGTCGAGAGAAAAAAGCATTATTTTTTATTTTTTCCCTCGAAAACCCCTCTGAAAACCCCAGAAAAACGTTTTTTAGACTTACTTTTACTCGGAAAATACCGATGAGATACCTATGAAACAGACATCTTTCGCAGAAATTTTAGAATCTTTAACAGATCAAAATTCAATCGAAAGCACATTTTCAGATGACTTTACAGAAGGTGCAGAACCAGCTTTTATCTCTCAAATTATGGGTTCTATCCCGAGTAAATTTAAAAATTTCAAGCCTGCAATCACACAACACCATGCTCGCAACAAATACGTTCAACCAAAAAACAAACCTCGCAAAGCCGCTACCAGACACCCTCTCTCAGAAGAGCAATTCAAATCTTATGAAGCCCTTTTGTACGCGTTGGAGTTACCTATATTAGATGCACATGCTCTGTTTCCTGATAACTTTACGGCGTTTCAACTGAAAAAAGCTTATAAAATTGCTGCAATAAAGAGCCATCCCGACACCGGTGGATGCCATGAAAGTTTTTTAGAACTTAAAAAACACTATGAAATCTTACAGCAATTCGTTAAAACAATGACGAATGAATCCATCATATAATAAAGATATTTTACTTTGCACTCTTAACTCCACTTACCAACACAGCTCATTTGGTCTACGTTATATATTTGCCCAAATGGGTGATCTGACCGATAAAACGGAACTTATTGAGTGGACTATTAAAGAAAACCCTAGAAATATAGTTGAAAAAATTCTTTCTTATAATCCAAAAATAGTTGGTTTTGGCGTTTACATTTGGAACACTGATGAGATTTTTAAAGTCTGCTCTGTTCTCAAAAAAGTAGCACCTCATATTGAACTTGTTTTGGGAGGCCCAGAAATTTCTTATGAAACTGAGACTCAAAAGCTTTATCAGTTAGCTGATCATATCATCTGTGGAGAGGCTGATTTTTCATTTCGAGATTTCTGCATGCAACATTTAAATGGAGAAACCCATCAAGAAAAAATCATACGAAGTATTTTGCCGGCTATTGACCAGATTCAACTGCCCTATTATCTGTACAATGAAAATGATATTGCTAACCGCGTGATCTACGTTGAAGCCTCTCGTGGTTGTCCCTATAAGTGTGAGTACTGCCTGTCGTCCTTAGATAAATCCGTAAGAAGCTTTAATCTCGATTTATTTCTCATCGAGATGCAGAAGCTGATCGAACGCGGAGCTCAATCTTTTAAATTTGTTGATCGTACCTTTAATTTAAGTCCAACAACATCTACACGAATCTTAAATTTTTTCTTGGAGCAGCTAAACAAAAAACAACTTTTTCTGCATTTTGAGATGGTTCCTGATCGCTTGCCTCAAGAAATACGCACGCTGATTAAGCAATTCCCTCATGGCACTTTACAATTTGAAGTCGGCATTCAAACTCTTAATCCTGTTGTAGCTGCTAATGTATCTCGTAAAAATGATCTTATCAAAGTAGAGGAAAACTTTAAATATATTCGCGAAAACACTCACGTTCATACACATGCCGATCTCATCGTAGGTCTTCCTGGTGAAACTATGGAGTCATTTGCATCTGGCTTTGATCGCTTAGCCGTGATGGGTCCTGATGAAATTCAAGTTGGTATTCTTAAACGTTTAAAAGGTACCCCTATCATAAGACATGAGAAAACTTTTGATATGCGCTATCAGGACTTCCCACCTTATCAAATTCTCTCAACAGACACGATGAGTTACCAAAATTTACAAACTATGAACAGATTTGCAAAATTCTGGGATTTATATGCCAACAGTGGTGATTTTCCACATTTTATGAAGTGGATGAAAGAAACTGAGGGATCTTTCTTTAATCGCTTTATGAGATTTGTTGATTTTTTATCTGAAAAATACAGTGAAACTCACTCTATATCATTAATTAATCTTTCAGAAAAAGCATGGCTTTATATACAAGAACAGTTAATAGCATCTGGCGCTACAGAAGAAGAAGCGTTAAGTTTTGCAATTGAAACAATTAAAGCAGATTATTGCGATGGTTACAAAAAACGTGATATCCCACCATTTATGAAGCCCTTTTACAGAGATCCCAAATCTGGAACCAGTGAAAATGCTCATTTACCTATTTATAAAACGTCCGTAAAAAAGAATAAGCTTAACGAACGCCAGCTTCAGCATGTTGGAGAGTCTTAAAAAAGAAAGAGAGTCATTATATGAAACTCTCTTTCTTTTTTTCTGAAATTAGCCACAATATATATACACAGAATATTGAGCGTACATATACGTAGTATATATAAGTACAATATTTAGTGTCTTGGTAATTAATGTAGGTCTTACAATAAGTTTACATAAACTTATTGTCGAAGTTCTGTGTATTTTATCATTTTTTGTTCTTGTATGAAGAACTTCGTAACCCGCTCGCGCATTTCATCAAAAGATTTTGACTTGTTGACCTCACTCATTAGTGAGTGACCAAACTCAAGCCAAACATGGGTTGTTCGCACATAAAATTGAATTTTTCTGAAGGTATAATCTTGTTTCATTCCAAGTTTTTGACAAAAATAATGCTCGCTTAAATCAATAAACTTTAAAAGCATTTTTCCATACTCAGCACCTTCTTCATAATCAGTATTTGGAGCCTTACTCAAAACATCCAAGGTGCTGTTATTTTGTAGGTTTAATTTTTCGCCTAGTTGCCAAACCATCCAAGGTCTAGCTGCTAACCCTCGTCCTGACATCACCATATCGCAACCTGTTTCAGATTGCATGCGTAGAACATCATCTACAGTTTGGATATCGCCATTTCCAACTATGGGAATCTGCAAAGCCTTTTTAAGATGGGTGATTTGAGACCAATCCGCAGAGCCTTTTCGTTTTTGCTCGGCCGTACGAGGGTGCAAAGTAATCCAACTTGCCCCCGCATTTGCCAGTTGATCAACAAATTTAATTAGCTCAACAACAGACTTGTCACTTCCCACCGCTCGTAGCTTAACAGATACTGGAAGATCTTCTGCTGACTCTACGGCGTAACGAACGACATTAGCCGCATAATCTACATCACCCATTAATGAAACACCATAATTATGGCGTAGAGCTTTCATCACTGGACATCCCATATTTATATCAATCCCTGAAAGCAACTCAGAATGAGGACTCCACTCATTACGCATTTTATAAATCGTTTTTTTTATGCTCTCTTTATCGTTTCCGAGTATTTGAGGAACTAAATCTTTTTCGTTGTCGTAGATCAAAGTTTCAGGTGTTTTACCTAAAACTTCATGCGGAATTTTTCGTGAATTCAACATTTCAGTTGGCCAAATAGTGTTCATGTCCTGTGGCATATAATCATGAATGATTTTCCTCAAAACAACATGCGATAACCCAACCATAGGGGCTAAACATAATGGAAAATTAAAGTTTTTCTGAAATGATGCCTGCATTTATTCTTTATTTATATCTCTTCGATCAGTTTAGCAACGCCTATTCAACACAGATTTCTTAAATGCTATATATTGCCTAAGATTTTAGAGAAGATTTTTTCTTTATTTTTTCAGGCGTTAGGTGTTCAATAAATTATGTCTTTAAATAAAAAAACAATTGGTTTAATCGGTGGACGTCAACTTGCACAAATGCTGACACAAAGAGCTCGCGAGATGGGTTATGACGTGATCGTGTTATGTAATGATAAAGATGATCCAGCTGTTAAGTATGCGACTTCATGGATTAAAGGTCATGAGTACAACGAACAGGACTTAAAAAAGCTTATTAAAAAAGTAGATGTCGTGACTTTTGAAAATGAAGCTATCCCTGCGCGCACTCTCGACAAAGCCTTAAAAGCGACTCAAACAGAGTGTTTTCCAAAGACTGAGCATCTGGCCACTTTACAAGATCACTGGTCACAAAAAGAGCTTATGTGGGACTATGACATACCTACTCCTGAATTTATAAAAATTACGAGTAAAGATGATCTAGAAGCTGCTTACACTGTTTTCAAGGGCCAGCTTGTGTTGAAAAAGCGTTTAGGAAATAGAAATGGTGGTGCTGACACGTATCTTATCAAAACAAGACAACAGTTTAATCTTTTTCAAAAATCACACCTCAATAAAGAAACGCAATTCATAGCAGAAAAATACGTTCACTTTAAAAATGAAAAAGCTCTCATCATGTCACGCAACCAAGAAGGGGATTTGTTTATTTACCCTTTGTTTACAGCTGTTCTTAAAGAGAATCAGCGTTATCGTGTTTATGGTCCTGAAAATCACAAAAAGCTCAAACATCTTATTGAAAAAATCACACTCATGCTCAATAAATTAGATTATGTAGGCCTTATTTCATTTGATCTTTTTGATACAGGAACAGATTTACTCATCAGTGAAATTACTCCTAGAGCCAGCAGCTCTGGCCATATCACTCAAGATGCTTTTTCAATAGATCAGTTTGAATTGCACATCAGGGCTTTAACTGGATTAAGCTTCCCGAAAGAAATTCATTCAACGCAAAAATTTTTAATGCAAAATATTATCGGCAAATCTATACGTAAACCTATTATAGCTGGTGGATTACAAGGGAAACTCCATTGGTACAATAAGAAAAATAACAAAGCTAAACGGAAACTTGGCCACATTAATTATTTAGGCAAATCTATTAAAGCTTTAAATTTGGCAGCTGATTCTGACTTAAAAAAAATTAAATCTTAAGATTCAAAGGATTTTCATATGAAAAAATCAATAGGTAAATTGATTACAGAAACAATTTTTGCAATTATAACTGTATTCATTATTTACATATCATTTCCATGGATAAATACATATTGGTCAAATTTATTTCCAAAATTTAAAGCAGGTTCTTGTGTCTTAGATCAACAAACTCATCAAATTTTACAAATAGGACCGTATATAGTAGATATAAAATATGGGAAACAACTAACGGCTAAAGTCTTAAAAGCCAATGAAAATATTAATCAAAAAGTTAACGATACGGTTATTATAAATGACAAAGACACAACTCTGAAACCCATTGATTGCAATTCGACTTAATAATGAATTTACACAGTCATATCGTTAAATTTACTCGAATACTCTCAAAAATAAAATTTTACTGTATTTTTTTTGGTTGTGTTTGTAAATGAGTTGTAAACACTTGGTTAGTAATGAATTTTCCTAAATAAAAGAATATCGGTGTTAACGCTACATCTGCTAGAAATTGATTTTTATAAAATGGTATACCCATAACAAAACATTGAGCTAACCCCTGTGATGTCATTGGATAAAGTCCTTCCATTAACCAAACACCAAAATTAGACACTAAGAAAAATATCAAACTTCCTGACACCACACCCAATACTTTAGAGATAAAACTTTGAGGTTTTAAAACTAACATTGAAGCTAATCCTAACACTAGTCCACCGTACACAAATACCATAGTCGTGTGAAATCCAATAACTATATCAGACGCTAGCATTACGGTTAAAGGTAATAACAATGTTTTCATACGCTCTTTAGGATAAAGGAGTGAAAACGCAAACGACACGGCTAGAACAGCTGTAAAATTCCAAGAATGTGATATTAGGCGAGAGGCTAAAGCTATAAAAGCAAATAAAACAAAAATTAAGTTTTCTGTAGAAATTGATTTTTTAATATTTTGTGTAACCATGGCGCCATTATGGACAATCCGTATGAGTTTGTCTAGATTTTATGAAAATCATGTAAAACTTAAAGGGATAAGATAAGAAATATTATTAATCTCAAATATAAAGCTTTGCTGAGCTATTTTTTAAAGATTTAGGTTTAAATTTTAGACATTATTATAAAAAAAGGGCCATACATCATGTATGACCCTCTCATTTACATTATTTTAGACCTTATTAATTCACGTCTTTAAAATCGGCGTCAATGACGTCATCACCATCTTTTTTACCAGCGCTCGAGCCTGAAGTTGCGCCTGCATCAAATCCCGTCGCACCTGCATCCGCACCTGGTGCTGCGCCCGCTTTATAAAGTGCTTCTGTCACTTTATGAGAAGCTGCTTGAAGTTTTTCAAAAGCTGCTTTTAACTCAGCAGTTGATGTTTGTTTATCTTCAAATGCTTTCTTTGCCTCAGCTACAGCTGCTTTAACAGTATCTGCATCTGAACCCGGTAATTTAGAACCTGACTCATTAACTAACTTTTCAGTTTGGTAAATAAGATTGTCTAAATTATTACGAGTTTGAGCTGCTTCTGCTTTTTCTTTGTCAGCTTCAGCTTGCATTTCCGCCTCTTTAACAAGGTTTTTAATCTCGTCTTCAGATAAACCAGATTGAGCCGTAATTTTAATTTGTTGCGACTTACCTGTAGCCTTATCGGAAGCTGATACATTTAAAATACCATTTGCATCAATATCAAATGTCACTTCAATTTGTGGTGTTCCACGAGGTGCCGGCGCAATACCTGTTAACTCAAAACGACCTAAAGATTTATTATCTGCAGCCATTTTTCTCTCACCTTGAAGAACATGGATATCAACGCCAGGTTGATTATCCGCAGCTGTAGAAAACACTTGTGATTTTTTGGAAGGGATTGTCGTATTTCTTTCAATAAGTGTTGTCATTACACCACCCATTGTTTCAATACCTAAAGAAAGTGGAGTTACATCTAATAACAACACATCTTTTACATCACCTGCCAACACACCCCCTTGAACAGCAGCACCTAAAGCTACAACTTCATCTGGGTTAACTGTTCTATTTGGCTCCTTACCAAAAAACTCTTTAACTGCTTTTTGGATCGCAGGAATACGTGTAGAACCACCCACTAATACAACTTCATCGATTTGGCTTGCTGATAAACCAGCATCTGCTAAAGCTTTTTTACATGGTTCAATAGAACGACGTACTAAATCTTCAGTCATTTGTTCAAACTTAGAACGAGACAACTTGATCTGTAAATGTTTAGGACCTGTTTGATCTGCCGTAATAAACGGAAGATTAATATCTGTCTCTTGAGCTGTTGATAATTCAATTTTTGCTTTCTCAGCAGCTTCTTTAAGCCTTTGCAATGCCATTTTATCGTTTTTAAGGTCAATACCTTGATCTTTTTTAAATTCAGCAATTAACCACTCTAAAATAACTACGTCAAAGTTATCACCACCTAAGTGTGTATCACCATTAGTTGATTTGACCTCAACGACACCATCTCCTACTTCAAGCACAGATATATCGAAAGTACCGCCCCCAAAATCATAGATAGCAATTTTTTGATCTTTCTTTTTATCTAAACCGTAAGCAAGAGCTGCCGCCGTCGGCTCATTAATAATACGACGAACATTTAATCCCGCAATACGTCCAGCGTCTTTAGTTGCTTGCCTTTGAGAATCGTTAAAGTAAGCAGGAACAGTAATAACCGCATCTGTTACTTCTTGTCCTAAATAATCTTCTGCAACTTTTTTTAATTTTGCTAAAACTGCAGCTCCAATCTCTTCAGGACTTACAGATTTTCCGCCTTGAATTTTAAAAGCTGTATCCGCCCCACCATTTTTAGATTCAACAGTATAAGGAATAAGTTTTAACTCATTCTGAACTTCTTCGTAACGACGACCAATAAATCTTTTTGCAGAAAAGATTGTGTTCTCTGGGTTCGTCACAGCTTGACGTTTAGCGATTTGACCAACTAAACGCTCACCATCTTTTGTAAATGCTACGACAGAAGGAGTTGTTCTTGCTCCCTCTTCATTAACTAAAACTTTAGGCTCACCACCCTCCATGATTGCCACACATGAATTCGTTGTCC
>JBKBTW010000113.1:0-8828 GCA_046291245.1 Pseudobdellovibrio sp.
TATTCCCGATTGGCGCTAAAATAAACAAAACAGCTAATGCTATTACGCCAATAGGTTTTTTTAAAGTTACAGGTGTGTTGTTCATTATTTCGGCTCTCCTCTTTGATGTTTTAACGTGATGTTCGACACACTCTATATAGAGCGCATTCATATTAAATATATGCTTTTTACGTATTTTTGAGAACGGTATTATTAAAAAGGTCTAGTTTTACCCGCGCTCAAACACGATATCGACAAGTCTAGTAGAATAAGCTATACCTTTGACATATGAACACTAAAGCATTTCCTTTAAACCTATATAATTTTTTAGAGATAGATATTTACGTATTTATAGGAGTTTTATGTCTATTTACTTTTGTTTTTTATAAGTTTTTTTTAAAAAAAGTGTCTGCAAGTCGGCACCAAAGCATTCAAAATCACTTAAAAACTATTAACAAACATTTCTTCGCTTTAAGTATATTTTTTATTATTTACATCGTTTCTCATGAAAAAATGGAAGACTTTACTTTCTTCAAAAAAGTCACTCCATACATTGCTGTAGCCACATACTTGATTGGCGTATTTCTATTTGTTCGAGTTTGCAGATTAAATGTATTAATGTATCTTTTTTTAAGTTCCATGAGGGCTGGTGTTCCATTACTTTTGGTGAATATTTTTTCTCTAATATTTGCTGTAGTTATTGGTTTTTGGTCCATATCGTCTTTATTCGGCGTACAACTTACTCCTCTTCTTGCTACTTCCGCTGCATTTTCATTAATCCTAGGTCTTGCTCTACAAGATACATTAGGAAATTTATTTGCCGGAATATCTCTGCAAATTGATAAAACTTTTGAGCTTGATGATTGGTTAGAAATACAGAATGGACCTAACAAAATAGTAGGCCAAGTAAGAGAACTCACATGGAGATCCACCGTGTTAACTGGATTATCCGATGAAGTCATCACTCTTCCTAACAAAGTAGTAGCCCTATCTCAAATATCGAACTATTCACCAGACAACACACCTATCATGAGAAGCCAGATCATCAGGCTTGCACACAATCAAGATTACAACAGAGCTAAGGATTTATTAGAATCTGCAGTTTCTCAAATTGCAGATGTAAGAGCTATCCCTTCACCTTTTACGTATATTTCAGATATAAATGAAAGCTGGACCTCAATTAAAGTCCTTTATTTTATTGATAACTACGGTCGCCAGTTTATTATTGGGGATAAAGTTTTTAATTTATGCCAAGAAGTGCTTTATAAAAATGGCTTTAGTTTAGCAAATCAAGTTATTGAATACAAACAAACACCCATACTCACGATAAATGAGGCTCCAAATGGCAGTCGATAGAAATCACCCTTTAGCTATCAAAATTAGAAAACAAATCACGCAGGCCTTAAGCGACTATAAAATGATTGCTGATGGCGACCAAGTTATGATTTGTGTATCTGGAGGGAAAGACTCATCTATTCTTACAATCTTATTAGACGAAATTAGAAAAAGGGCTGAGATCAACTTTACCATTCAAGCTGTTATTTTAGATCAAAAACAACCAGGGTTCGATGTTATTCAATTCAAAAATTGGATTGAATCAGAAAATATTAAGTTTCACATGATCGAAAAAGACACTTACTCCGTTGTAAAAGAAAAAACAATCTCTGGCGTCTACTGCTCACTCTGCTCTAAAATGAGAAGAGCAATACTTTACGATTATGCTTACGCGAATGGATTCTCAAAAATGGCCTTAGGTCATCATAGGTCTGATTTAATTGAAACAGCGATGTTAAATATGTTTTATACAGGCAATATCTCAACAATGCCCGCGAAACTAAAATCCGACGATGGGAGAAATATTGTAATACGTCCCATGATGTATGTAGCCGAGACTGATCTTATTGAGCTTTCCCAAGCTTGGAACTTTCCAATTATTCCCTGCAATCTCTGTGGCTCGCAAGACGGAATGAAAAGACAAAAAATGAAATCTCTTATTAAAGAATTAGAAAAAGATATTCCAAATATAAGTGCAAGCTTTATCACGGCCTTACAAAATGTTAAACCAAGCCATCTTTTAGATAAAAATTTATATAATTTTGAGAGCTTTCAATGAATCTAGCTTCTTTCAAAAATCTCAAAGAAAACGCCCTTGTTACAAAAAATTACAACCCTCAAGAGCGCATTAAAAACCTTGAAAAACTGCTTTCATGGATCTCTTCACATGAAAAAGAAATCGTTTTTGCTTTAAAAAATGATTTTAATAAAAACGAATTTGAAACTGTATTGACAGAAATCTCGGTTTTAAAAACTGAACTTAAGTACTTTATAAAAAACATCAAACACCTCTCTAAGCCTAAAAAAGTACCTACCCCTCTAACTCTACTTGGACACTCAAGCACTATACGCTATGAAGGAAAAGGTGTTGTACTCATCATATCACCATGGAACTATCCGTTTCAATTAGCTATAGCCCCTCTGATTCCAGCCTTAGCTGCTGGAAATACAGTTGTGATAAAACCCAGTGAATTAACTCCACACACAAGTCAGTTGATCGCGGATATGATTAGAGAAATTTATCCAGAAAATTTAGTAACAGTTGAGCTTGGAGGAAAAGAGAAAACTGAAGAGTTATTAACTTATGATTTTGATCATGTGTTTTTCACAGGATCTACTGAGGTGGGTCGCATTATAGCTACAAAGTGTGCTGAAAAACTTATTCCATACACTTTAGAACTTGGCGGCAAATCCCCTGTAATTATTGACGAAACTGCCGATATAAAAGATGCAGCTCAAAAAGTGTATTGGGGTAAATTTTTAAATGCTGGGCAAACTTGTGTGGCACCCGATTATATTTTGATTCATAAAAACAAGAAAGAAGTTTTCATCAAAGAATTTAATCAACTTATTCAGAGCAATACAGAAAGCTCTACAGGCATAATCAATAAAGTACACTTTGAGCGCTTAAATAAACTCATTTCAGAGCCCATTTCTACTGAAAATGATTTATATAGACTCGTCGATTCTCCAGATTTAAATACTCCTCTCATGAAACAGGAGATTTTTGGTCCAATTAGCCCTATAATAGAATTCACAGATCTAAATGAGGTCAGAGATATCATTAATTTAAATCCTCATCCTTTGGCGCTCTACATATTCTCTCAAAATAAACGTAACATAATTTTTATTCTCAATAATATTAAATCTGGTGGCGTAGCCATAAATAACCTCATCATACATCTTGCAAATCATAACCTCCCCTTCGGAGGGATACGAACAAGTGGAATTGGCTCCTATCATGGAAAAAATGGATTTCTTGAATTCAGTCACCAAAGATCGATTTTGGAACAAAAATTTTTTAAATTTTCTATGAAATTGCTCTACCCGCCTTACACAGACTTCAAAAAGAAGCTTTTACAATGGCTTTAGAATTTTTCTCGACGTAGTTTTTTGATCTCTGATTTATTTGATTTACTTTGAAGGCGTCGCTCTACAGAGCCCTTGGTCGGTTTAGTTTTTACTCGCTTGGGCTGAATATATAAGGCACTTTCTAGAATAAAAGAAACTTTTTTTAGAGCTACGTCTTTATTGGTTTTTTGGTCTCGTTCTTGCTCACTTCTGACCTGAATAAATCGGCCTTGTATGAGTTTAGGACTGAGTTTCTTTAAAAGTAATGATTTATGTTCATCTTTTATTTCTAAAGTCAGAATATCAATAATAGCAATGACCGCTGAATTTGTTTTATTGACATGCTGTCCACCAGCACCCTGTGAGCGCGTCACTTGCCATGTCACATTTCGAAGAATTATATCATAAGAAATCTTCAACATAGTTTAATGTTGATGTGGAATCTGTATTTCAGTCAAATAAATCATGAGGGATAAAAGAATTAATGTTGCTCCCATAACAAGTTTTTCATTTTCTTCCAACCATGTTAGTTTTAGCTTAGCGGAACCATAATAAACAATAGTCATAAAAACAGTCATAGCAACGAGAGTTCCTAAGGCTAGAACTAACGATAAAACTCCAAATCCTATCCATCCCAATGGCCATGCAGATACATAAACCGGCAAAAAGGCCTCACAGGGTGAAAATGTAAGTAAAGAAAGTAAACTTAAAATAGCCCATCCATCTTTGGCAGTTTTGTTGTAATCGTGGTGATGAGGATGAGCATGATCACAGTGGGAATGTTTAGAACCTTTAAAATGACTCCAAATATTATAAATTCCAAAAGCCAAAACGCTGCAAACTGCGATTAAAACCATCCCTTTTTCAAAATTTTGATGTAATTTTATACCAAACCATACGACAGCTGCGCCAATTAGAGTTGTTGTCAGAATATGGCCCGTCCCTGCAATGAGTAAAATTGAGAATGTTTTTTGGTAAGTCCATCTCTGACTACGAGCTGCCAGTACAAATGGTAACCAATGTGTAGGAAGAGCTGCATGAAGTACAGCCACTGTTAAACCAGTCATTATTGCAGGTAGAAAATCAAAAGAAAGCATGGCACGTATTAATAACAAACGGCTAAAGCATTAGGCAAGTTAGGATTGATATTAAGTTGAAAATGATTGAACTTTATACGAGTTATTGTTAAATTTTACATACAGATATCAGTTATTTAAGCAAATTAACTCTTAAATAACATTATTTTACAGTGCGGATGTAGCGTAGTTGGTAGCGCGCTTCCTTGACATGGAAGAGGTCACAGATTCGAGTTCTGTCATTCGCACCATTTTTTAATTTTATCCCTCATGATTTATTTGACTGAAATACAGATTCCACATCAACATTGATAAAAAATCGCACTCTATCTTACTTTCTAGACTATTTATATTTGACACACCAGTGAAGTGATTATGAAATTTTAACATGAAATTCTTGTATATTCATTTAAAAGTCTGGTTGAGCTGTTTCATTTTAATTTTATCAAACCCTATAGCTCTAGCCAAAAATAAACCTGCATCAATTTCTTATAACTCATCAGAATTGCCGCTTGTTATTGGACATCGTGGCGCTAGTGGCTACAGACCTGAGCACACTCTGGAAGCCTATAAATTAGCTCTCGATATGGGAGCTGATTATATTGAACCTGACTTGGTCATCACTAAAGACGGAGTATTAATATCTCGACACGAAAATGAAATCTCAGAAACGACTGATGTAGCCATCAAATATCCAGATCGAAAAACCACAAAAAAAATTGATGGAGAAAATAAAACAGGTTGGTTTGCAGAAGACTTCACTCTCAAAGAAATTAAAACTCTGCGCACCAAAGAAAGATTACCCAATCGCGATCAAAAATTTAACGGATTATACGAAGTTCCTACATTTGAAGAGATTATTGAATTACTTAAAACATTTAACAATAAGAACTCGATGACCAGAGGGATTTATCCAGAGACGAAACACCCTAGTTATTTTCAAAGCATAGGTTTAGCCCTAGAGGAACCTCTAGTTAAAATTTTGAACAAATATCATTTAAATAATAAAAATTCGAAAGTTTTTATTCAGTCTTTTGAACTTTCAAACCTTAAAAAATTAAAAAAAATAACTTCAGTCCCTTTAATTTTATTACTCGAAATTCCTCAAAAATCCCCTTATGACTTTATTTTGTCAGGCGATAAAAGAACCTATTTGGACTTGGTTAACACTGACACGTCACTTAAAGAGCTCTCTCTTATTGTCTCAGGAATTGGACCACATAAAGCTTACATTATACCTATTCTTCCAAGTGGACAAAAACTTCCACCTACCGAACTCGTCAAAAAAGCTCACACCTTTGGCTTAAAGGTTCATCCTTACACTTTTAGAAATGATAAACAGTATCTCCACTCCAGCTATGAAAATAATCCTGAACTTGAATATATGGAGTTTTTCAAACAAAACGTTGATGGAGTCTTTTCTGATTTTCCAGATACGGCTATCAAAGCTCGTGAAAAATATTTATCTACTTTACAAAGATAAATGTACTCTCTTCGTAATTGAATTCTTTTATTTTAAATCACAGTTGGCATTCGATTTTACAATTGGAATCACATAAAAATTCTTAATCCATTTTTGATAAAAATCAAAAACTTTCGTAGAAATATTATGTTTCTCTAAAGAATCTATTTTAGGATTCAAAATACCACAAGATTGAATACGACCAAACAAATGAATGTCATTGTTAATGTTTATACTCAGTCCGTGTAGAGTGATTCCGTGCTTTACCTGCAAACCACAAAAAGCAATTTTTCCATTCGAAGTATAAACTCCCGGTTGATCACATAAATCAATATGAGATGTAATTCCGTAATCATTTAATGTTTTTTGAGTTGTGCTAAATAAAAGATTCACAAAATCTTTCACAGAGAGATTAAGCTTCCGTATGTTCATAATGGGATAAATCACCAACTGTCCAGGGCTATGCAAAGTAGCAAGGCCTCCACGAGAGATTTTAACAATGGGATAACCCCACTCTCCGACAATTAATTGCTTTAAATCTAGATGATGAGCTCTTAACCCTAAAGTCATAACTGTGGGGTGTTCTTGCGCTAATAAATAGCTCTGGCTTGTATCTTTATAAACTTTACTCCAGAGATCATTTTGTATTTCAAGCGATCTATCGTAGTCGATTAAGCCTAAATAACTAGACTCAACTAAAAATGATGTTCCATTTAAGTTTTGCGAGTATATATCTAAAGGTATTTTTGGTTCATTATTGATAGATTTCAACACGATCACTCTCTCTAAATCCAGCACCTGAATGCACTACTGCTACAGCCCCATCATTACCAAAATAACTAATAACCTCTAAAGTGCCTTTAGCCTTTCCAGAAACCCGCCCTATATTATAACCAATTTCAGGATCGTAAATTTCAGAACCATCTTCAACTACTTTTAAAATATCACCAATTTGTACTCCAGAAATCCGTCCTACGTTTAAATACACTTTTTCACCACGAATAGCCGCTATACGACCTTCCCAAGTGACCTCATTCATAGTTTGCTGAATCTGCTGTGAGAAGTCTAAAAATGCATCTTTGATTAGAATCTCGACCAACTCTGGATTTTTAATAAAAATTTCATCCTGTGTTGCACGCTCTGCTACACGCATATTTTTCTCTTCCAAAGTAACTGTTTTTACAACATGAAAAATTTCTTGCTCAGTTCTTACACTTTGAATTCTCAATCTCACAACAACTTCGTAAGTCGCATTAAGTTCTCTTACTAAGCCAATTTTTTCCGCACGTTTTTTCATTCTTACATCAATGATTTGACCTTCTAAAATTGAACTGACTCCTGATTTTTGAGAATCTCTTGCTAAAGACTTAAGATCATACTCTCCATTTTTTAAATATTTTTCAGTATCTACAGTTAACTGCTTTGAATCTATGACAATAAACTTGTTGCTGGCATTTAAATCCATAATAAATGCTTCGCGCGCATTTTGCCTGACAGACTCCGAACGTCTCTCCGTTTGCTTATCTAAAAAAGGTAATATAGCTAATCTCTTTTTCAAATTATAACTATCGGGATTACTTCTGTAATCAACATCTTTTATTTTGCGTCGAACTGCAATTGGAGTGTTATCACTTTGCGATTGTGCCGTTGTAACTCCCATTAAAGAACAACCTGAGATAAGTAATGACAGAACTAAAACTTTAAATAAGAGATATTTTTTCATATAATATATATTACCTGTTTTTGCCAAGTTTGTAAAATCAGACTTAATGATAGTCTTGCGTCTCTCTAGTTAGATTTCAATAAAATCCGTTCGCCCAAATGCGTGGTGAATCTCTTCAAAAAAAGCATCCGATATTTGAACCTTAACAGGAGTTTCAGTGTTAAACTCAACAAGCTTTTCTTTATAATCAATGACTAGCCTAACGTTTGTGTCTCCTTGAAAAACCTCAAAAATCCTCTCTAGTTTTTCAAAATCATTCATTTCTATTTTGTCTAATCGAAAGGAAACTCTTTTAGTTTTTTTCATGATATCTTCAAAAGGTGCTATGTTATCAACAATAATTTTAGCATTTCCTTCACTCACTTCTAAACCGCCACCGATCATAAGAGGACGCTCTTCTTTAAGATAATGACCACATTTTGCAAATGTATCCGGAAATATAACTAGTTCAGCTGTTCCCGTTAAGTCCTCTACTTTAGCAAAGGCCATACGAGTCCCTTTTTTAGTGATCATTTCACGACACTCGATAATTAAACCTACCACAATTACACGACGTTTGTTGTCTTTTTGAAATCTATTCCATTTTTGCTCTTTTGGTGGAGGAGTCGCCTGAGTCTTATCTGCCTCAGTTTCTAACTTAGGTAAATCTCCTACTCCACATGTGGTCCAAACTTTTGCCAACTTTTCAAAACCTCTTAAAGGATGATCACTCAGAAAAAATCCTAATACTTCTTTTTCATATGACAAAGACTGCATTCTCGACCACGGTCTAACAGCCTCCAAAGTGATAGTTTCTTTTTGATCTCCTAAATCAAATAATGAGACCTGCCCTAGATCTTTATCTTTTTGAGCTCCTATAGCACGATCCAAGTACTTACTGTAACCAGAAAAAAGTTGAGCTCTGTGGTGTTCAAACCCATCAAAAGCACCAGCCTTAATAAGACACTCAATAACTTTTTTGTTCACACGCCGTAAATCAACAGCTTCAAAAAACTCATCTAAAGAATTAAACTTTTTATCAGGCTGTTGGTTTCGTGCTTCAATAATGGCTTCAACTGCAGCCGATCCTACACCTTTAATACCACCTAAGCCAAAATAAATCTCTTCACCTTTAACTGTAAATAAATAATCCGAAAAATTCACATGCGGAGGCTTTACAACTAACCCTCTTTTTTGTGCATAT
>JBKBTW010000114.1:0-8772 GCA_046291245.1 Pseudobdellovibrio sp.
CTGTCATTTGCTCTGCTGTGAATTTTGACTTTTGCATACTTTCTCCGCTTTCTTGGGCTTATAACCCAGTTATTCGGAAATCTCAAACTCTCCAGTTTTTGGGGATACGGTCACGTCATCTGAGAAGATTATTTATTCAAGAAGTTGGTAAAACGCCTCGACAGCTTATCTTAGAAAATAAGTTAAATCTGGCTAGGAAGCTTATAGTTGAAACAGCAATTCCTATAACTGATATTGCTTTCTCTTCAGGATTTAATTCTATTAGAAGATTTAACGAGGCTTTTAAAAAGAGATTCAAAAAAGCTCCACGTGAGATACGAAGGGGAGTTCTTGATATAAACGAAGGGATTACCTTATTGCTTCCCTATAGGCCACCTTTTGATTATGAAGGACTTTTAAAAAACTATGAAATGCATCGTATAGGTGATTTGGAGTGGTTTGAAAATGGTAAGATGTTTCGAGTGATTTGTATGAATAATCAAATCGGTTTTATAGAGGTGTCTCATGAGCCTTTAAAATCGAGTTTGAAATTGAAAATAAATTTTTCTGATATGGCAGCGATATATTCTATCGTAGCTAAGGTAAGGGAGTTGTTTGATTTGGATTCTGATCCGGTGCTTATTGCTAACACTTTGGAAAAGAATTCTGAAATTAAAAGAACTCTGAAAAAATACGAAGGGATAAGGCTATCTTCTGGTTGGGATGCATTTGAAACTGCTGTAGCAGTAATTTTAGGACAATTGGTGAGTGTAGAGCGAGGAAGATGTTTGGTTCGAGATCTTATTCATTTAACGGGTACTGATGTTAAGATTCCAATCATCGAGAGAACCTTTAAACTTTTTCCAACACCACAACAAATAATGAATGCTAATTTAACACAGCTTAAAACCACGAATCGGCGTAAAGAGACTTTAAAAAAATTTTCAAGAGCTTTAATTGAAGGTGAAATCACATTAGAACCAACTCAAGATGTGAACTTGTTTATAAAAAAAGTTCAAACTATTAAAGGTATTGGACCTTGGACAGCGCAGTACATGGCATTAAAAGTGTTACGTGATACAGATACATTTCCTGAAAGTGATTTGATTTTAGCTCGGGCTTTGAAATTACACTCTAAAGAAACAATTGAAAGTATGAGTCCTTGGCGAAGTTATGTAGCCTCATTATTTTGGCGAGCTTATGCAGTTACTTTGCAAAAAAATAGGAAAGATTTAGGTTAATAAATGAGAAAAATTCAGAGAAAGATAGATTCAAAAATAGGTCCATTGTATTTAGTTGTTACGAGTAAAGCTTTACATGGAGTTTTTTGGAGAGAACAAAATTCCATATCTTACGAAGATGAAAATAGCCACGCAGAATCTAAAATGCTTGATAAAGTCGTCATGCAGATTAATGAGTATTTAAGTGGAACGCGAAAAAAATTTGATCTGATTTTAGAACTAGAAGGCACGGAGTTTCAAAAAAGGGTTTGGACTGAGCTTCAAAGAATACCTTATGGAAAAACATGTTCTTATAAAGATTTAGCTAAAAAACTAAATGATCAAAATGCGAGTCGTGCTGTAGGCACTGCTAATGGTAAAAATCCAATCAGTTTAATTGTTCCATGTCATCGAGTTATTGCATCTGATGGAACTCTTGGAGGTTACGCAGGTGGGTTAGAGATTAAACACAAACTCTTATCTTTAGAAAAAATAAATAACTAAAAATCGAGGGATTTAAAAACCCTTTTAAGAAGCTGTATAAAGTTATACAGCTTCTTAATCTGGGCGAGAACTTAAAGCCTGCCTACCAGCCGGCAGGTGCTTTGCGTTTACGTCTTTTTAAGAGCCACGGAGAAGCATTAGATTTTGCTTGTTGAGGGGCTGAATGACTTGCAGACGTATTTTGTGAAGAAGCTTCAACATGCGCTTTTACAGTGTTGTTTAACTTTGTATTAGCTTTGTGAGCTGAGTCCATTTTTGCTCCTTTCTGGAATTACTTCCTTGCTTGTGTTTATTATATCAAACTCTGAAGCGGAGAACGAATCGAATAGTCATTTAACCCTGTGCACCTAGACGTTTAGTGAATTGGAGCACTAAGTCGCAGTGTTCAGCTGCGAAATAAGAGGTGTTCACATTACGCATGGCTTCTTTGTAATGCGTTGCGACTATAGTTGAGTTAATAATATTGTCCCATATTGCTTCAGAATTGGGCTTTAAATGTATATCAATAAGAGCTTTGAGAGTTTTAATGAGATGAAGAGGGTGAGAGTTCATGTCTGAAATTAAATAGTTAAAAGCACTTTCGAAGTCAGACACAAAAGCCTTAGGATCAATTAATTTCTGTTCTAAAATGAAATAAATAAGCTTGTAAAATCCTATCTGACTGATGAGATTTTCATTATCTGCAAAAAAGTGTTCAGCGTGAATACAATCATGGAGCCAAAAACTTAAGGGGTCACGCGCTCCATAAAGTTTGTCAGGCCACTTTGTGTAATCCGATTCAAAAGTTATGATTCGGTAACCTTCGCATTGTATTTTTAAAAGCTCGAGTGGTGATGGTTCGTAATCTAAGATATGAGTTGGGTATTTTTTTGTATGTATTCCATACAGGGCTCTATGGGCTACATCAGGTAAGGGTTTGATTTTAATTTGAGTTATGAAATCAGTTAATGAAATCAAAGGGTTGATTTTTTGTGGCCACTTAATGCCTACTTTTAGAAATAGATCATGCAGATTTAAATTTTCATAATTTTTTAGGCTAGAATCTCCGTGAGCAAAATGAGTTTTAAACCCGCCAAACCAATCTTGAGGTCTACGTAAACAAGTTAAAACTATGATCCAAATAATAATGCGAGAGTGCGTGCTTAAATTAAGTTTATTGAGGTGAGAGTCTGTTAAATAAAAGATGTTTTGATGTCTGAGGTAAAATTCACGTTTGCAAAATAATGGTGTAAAAGAGTCTTTCTCTTTTTTTAAAGACACGTTTATGTCTTTCTGTGTCTTAACCAAATCTAAATAATAATTTTCTTGTTTTTCATGCATGGCTTAAGTGTAATTTAAGTAACACTTATTAAAACTTCAGGGAAGGGGTTTTGATGCACTTAAATCGAACTGTAAAGTCCGTTTTAGTCTCAGCAATAATTTTTGCTACAATTTTTTGCTCTTTTCCGACTGAAGCCTATGTAGATATTCTTGCGGCTGCACAGGAAAATTATAATTACGATGAGTATTATATTATAGAAACAAACTCATCTCATAGAGAGGTGTTCGTAAGTGAATTTGTTAATTTAATTAATTTTGTAAAAGTAAATTCTAAGTTTCCTTTGCCGAGCCAACCCTATAATAGAAAGCAACAATTTGGTGGTTGGATTAGGCCAGATAAATCAATGTGTTTGAATACTCGAGGTTTTGTTTTAAATCGTGATTCAAAAACACCAATTTCAGTGAATGGTCATTGCACAGTTACATCTGGAGATTGGAATGATCCATATACAAATCAAAATTTTAATCGACCATCAGATCTTCAAATAGATCATATGGTGCCATTAAAAAATGCCTATATGACAGGTGGATATGAATGGAATGCATATAAACGTTGTTTATATGCGAACTTCCTTGGAAACTCATTTCATTTGATAGCAATTAAAGGAGCCGAGAACTCTAAGAAAGGTGATCGAAGTCCTCGAGAATACATGCCACCTCATCGTGACTATATATGTACATATTTGCGTAATTGGTTGGAAATAAAATATGTATGGCAATTGCGTTTAACGCCTCCAGAAGTTAAGCAAATTCAAAATGAAATACAGAGCAATCATTGTGCAGATAATTATTTTTTAGTGTCAACGCAAGACATTGAAAAACAAAATCGGTATATTGAAGACCATAAAAGCTTGTGCAAAGCTCCTCTGTAAATTATTTTTTAGATATGAATATAGAAATCATATCGACAATATTTTTGGCTTGTGCACTCATTCATAGTTTTTCTGCTTCGTACTTTGCTAAGCTTTCGCATAAATTTCCGGAAGGATCAGCAACAGAAGCTTTTTTTCACCTCTTATCAGAAGTTGAAGTCGTATTTGGTTTTTGGGCCTTTGCTTTTTTAACAACATGGTTTTTTATTGCAGGTTCAGAGCCAGTGATTCAGTATCAACAATCTCTCCAAATGACAGAGCCTTTGTTTATATTTTGTATTATGATATTGGCCTCGACGAGACCTATTATTAATTTGGCCCGACAGCTGATTTTGCAAACTTGCACTTTTTTACAAAAAATATTTCCTGTTGATGTGAGATATATTCAAATATTTGTTTTGTTAGGTATTGGTCCAATTATGGGGTCGTTTATCACTGAGCCAGCTGCTATTACTATTTTAGCTTTGTTGTTGTATAGAATGATTGATGAAAAAACAGATGAAAAATTTCTTTATGGAATATTGGCTTTACTGTTCGTAAATATTTCAATAGGGGGTGGCTTAACTCATTTTGCAGCTCCTCCTATTTTGATAGTGGCTAGTAAGTTTGGTTGGGGATTAAAAGATGTTTTTCTTAATTTAGGTGAGGCCGTTCTTTTAGCTGTATTTTTAAATGTGTCGTTTTTTATTTTTTGGTTCCGTTTAAAAATCAAAACACAATTAAATGTGTTAAGCGATGATAAGTACACAATTCCATATTGGGTTACGGGATTGCACGTCTTGTTTTTGATTCTCGTTATTATGACAGCTCATTACGAAAAAGTTTTTATGGGATTATTTTTAATCTTTATTGGGCTCACAACGGTAACTAAAAAGTATCAAGATGGGTTGAAAGTCAAAGAAGCTTTTTTAGTTGCATTTTTTCTTGCAGGGCTCATAGTCTTCGGGTCGTTGCAAAAATGGTGGTTAACTCCTGTCTTGGCTGTTTTAAAAGATAATGCATTGTATTTTGTTGCTACTGGTTTAACAGCTATTACTGATAATGCAGCTTTAACATTTTTAGGTTCACAAGTTGAAACATTATCTGAAACTTCAAAGTGGGCATTGGTATCAGGTGCTATTTCTGGTGGTGGATTAACTATTTTAGCAAATGCTCCCAATCCCGCGGGCTTCGCAATTTTGGGAAGTAAATTTCCAAATAAATCTTTAAATGCGGTGAAGTTATTTTTAGCTGCGCTGATACCGACAGCGATAGCTTGTGTAAGTTTCCAATTATTAGGTAATTTTTAGAGATTAGTTTTTATACATACGCAGGATATTAAGATTAAATGTTACGTAATATATTGAGGTTAAATTTAATTTGGACTTCAACTAAACAGAAGAGGGAGTTTTTAAAACTCCCTCTTAATCAAACTAGTTAGAGCCCTCAGAAGATTTCGAAGCTTCTTCAGCAGATTGTTTATGATTTTTTAAATGCTTTTTCATTTTCTTTTTCACATGACCAGCGTGTTTTGCATGCTCAGGTGCTGGAGCTTCATGAGGTGGTTGTGGCGTTGCAGGAGGAGCGGGTTGTGGTTCATTTGCCATAGCCATATTAAAACCTACTAATATTGCGATCATTGACAGTGCTTTCATAAAAACTCCTTTGATGTGTTTTTTGTTTTTAGCAATTTTATCTGTAAATTTATGATACGCCTAAGATGTTTAGTTTAAATTAAGGCTATATTAAATGTTTTTAATCAACCAGGGATGTTGATACAATCTATTTTTATTAGAATTTTTTATGTTTAAGTGTGAATTGAACCAAGGCGCCAGGTGTGTTTTTGGTTAGAAATTGGATCTCAGAGGCGTGGAGATGCGCAATTTTTTGAGCTATTGCTAGTCCTAATCCGAAACCTTTTGTCTTACTACTAGAGTCACCACGACTAAATCTGTTAAACATTTGTGGTATAAGCTCTTCGGAGATGCCAATCCCGAAATCTTCAACTGTGAGAATTGTACTTTCTTCTGTCCACTCAAGCTTAACGTAAATTGATTCGTTATTCTTCGAGTATTTAATGGCATTTTCAATGATGTTCATTATGAGGTTTGAGATGAGGTCAGTATCTACAGCGACTAATTCGCGTTTTTCTTGATTCATAAAATCAAGTTTAATCTGAATGTTTTTAGCGCTAGCAATTTTTTGTAAACGAGCAATAACATCGATTAAAATTTCGTCGATGTAGATGTCTGAAAATTGAATGGCGTTTTGGCCTGCATCTATTCGTGCGAGTAATAACATATCTTTAACAATTTTAGATAAGTTATCGACTTCTTGTAATAAGCTTTTAAAGAGTTTTTGTTCTGAATCCGCTGTGTGAGTTTTTAAATAAATTTCGATTTCACCTTTTAAGATTGTAAGTGGTGTTAAGAGTTGGTGCGAGGCATCGGCAACAAAACGCTCTTGTGAGGCAAAGGATTTCTCAATACGCTCAAGCATTTGATTTAGTGTTTCTGCAAGTTTATGAATTTCATCTTGAGCATGCGGTAGGGGTACGCGTTCATGCAAGTCATGAGCATGAATTTTGTTTGTAACATGAATCATCTCTTGTACGGGTCTTAACGCTCTTGAGGCGACGTACAAACCTGCTAAGACAGCAATAAATAGAACAGCAGGTAAGCCAAATATAAGGGTGTTTTTGAATTGCCCGAGCTGAATTTCATAAGATGTCATAGGCGCAGCTATTTGTAAAAATAAAGTAGGCTTTGTTTCGCTATCTAAGGGAAAAGTAATAACACGGTATGTGCCAGCTTCGGCTTCTGGAATATCTTTTACGTTGTGAACAGTTATGTACGCAGCTTCTAGATTGTCTTTTCGAATGCGGTCTATTTGCTTTTTATAAGGGGGCGAGAACTCTCCAAAGTCTCCATTTTTAATTAAAATTTTTCCGGAAAAATGACGTACAAGTATAAGGGCTGTTCCTGACGGAAACGGGAAGATTTTTCCTTCCTCGACTGTTAACGGCGGGAGGTCAATATCATTTTTTGGTCCTATTTCGATAGTCTGAGAGATATCAATGGAGTAGTTATATAAAGCATTATCAAAATCCTGTAATAAAGCCTCGTTAAATTTATAATATGCAAAAATAGAAAATAAAATCGTTGTCGATCCGAAAATAAATACAAATAAAATTGTTAATCGTGTTCTAAGGCCGAAGTGCTTCATTCTAATCTTTAAGGACGTAGCCTACGCCAACAACTGTTTGTATTAGCTTTTTAGAAAAAGGAGCATCTATTTTTTTTCGCAATAAATTAATATACACATCAATGACATTGCTCTCAGAATCAAAATGGATATCCCAAACATGCTCGGCTATTGAGACTCGTCCCAAGGGACGCTCTGGATTTCTGATGAAGTACTCAAGCAAGGAGAACTCTTTAGCGGTGAGTATGATTTCTTTACCTTCGCGCGTAACTTTGCGATGAATAAGGTCGACCTCAAGATCAGAGTATTTGAGTATTGAATTAACTGTTGTTGAACTTGAATTTCGACGAAGTAGCGCTCTTACGCGTGCCAAAAGTTCATCAAAAGAAAAAGGTTTTGTTAAATAATCATCAGCGCCAGCATCTAAACCATTAACTTTATCTTTTGTAGTAGAAAGTGCAGTGAGCATGAGAATGGGGCCAGTAAAACCATCACGCCTGATATGTCGTGCGGTATCCATGCCATTTTGATCTGGCAGCATGACATCTAAAATAATAAGATCATATTCGCTACTAGCGAGGTAAGATTCTCCAGCTGAGCCACTTTCAGCAATATCTACGGAGTAGCCAACTTCATTTAAACCTTTTTTTAAAAATTGAGCTGTTTTTAATTGGTCTTCAATAACTAATATGCGCATGCCGATGATCATGCATGATCGTAAAAAAAGTATCAATCTGAAGTTGATAGGAAAACAAGTTAATTGGAACGCTTAGCTATAAGGGTAGGCCAAAATAAAATGATAACAGAAGCGACTGTTAATATAAAAGCATATATTGTATTTGTACCAAGCTGTTCGTTAAACAGAAAGTAAGCAAATATTGAGGCTAAAATAGGCTCAATTAACTTTCCACAGGTCATAAAGCCTAAGGGCATGTATTTTACAAGATAAGTAAAGCTAAAATGACCTAAAAAAGTTGGGAATAGGATAAGGCCTAGGATAGCTAACCAAGAGATCCGGTCATGTGAAGCAAAAGCTTCGAGCGAAGGGCCTGTAGATATAAGAGTGGTAATTAGAAACAAAAAAGCCGTAGTGCTATAAAGTAAAATGGAAAAGTTTTCGTTAGTAATGTGAGCGCGAGCTTTCTTGCTCATCAACATATAGCCGGCATAAAAAAAGGCTGACACCAGTGCGGATACATTTCCGATATGGTTTTCTGATGTTAGATTTAAATTTTGAGAGACCATGATAAAGACGCCGATAACAGCTAAGATATAGGAGAGTATAACGCGAGGTTTGATGGACTCTTTAAAGAAGAGTTGTCCTCCCAAAGAGGCCCAGATTGGGTTAGTAGCGAACAGGATCATCGTATTGGCGACTAAAGTGTTTTTTGCCGCATATTTGTAGGTCCATAGATGTAAAAAGAAAAATGAAGCAGAGCCTATGTTCCAGTAAAAAGCATTTTTGTTTGGATAATGAGGTTTTTCTTTTTTGACGAGAAAAAACAATCCTAATATAAGGCTGGCCCCGAGCATTCTGTAAAAGCCAAGCATTTCAGGTGGCATATGGTTGAGTTTTGCCCAGTTAGGGGATGTAGAAAGAGAGAGCAAAGCTAAAAAATAAAGAGAAATATGCACCATGTTATCTGTATGAAATCCTTAAGAATTCGATCATGCTTGATAACTGTAATTAATTT
>JBKBTW010000115.1:0-8636 GCA_046291245.1 Pseudobdellovibrio sp.
AATAATCCATGCAATTGATAAACATGTCCGTTTTCAACTATTTTTTCTTTGAGAGGCTCAGTTTTTGATGACCACGATAAAGATAATTTTTTCTTTTCAATGAGATAATTCTTTATCATTTCATAAGAAGACAAACCTATAACACGACGTCGAATCAAATCTTCAAAGCTTTTAATCAGTTGGGTATTTGAGTAACCATATTTACTAACTAAAGATTCCATAACAAGACCTAATTCTTCTAATGAGAGCCTTTGATCTTGCACTAAATCCAATGCCACTTGAAAAGCATCGTAAGTCGCCAATGTACGGCGCCCAAATTTATTGTAATAATCAGGATCAGTGTCTGTCGCTAAATTAATATAAATTTTTTCAACGGGATCTTGAACTTCAACTAAAGATTGTAGTTTGATGATCTCTGCAATTTGCGGATCACTGACGCCAAGATCCTCTAAGAGATTTTCAAGCTGCATTGGCGTGTGTCTTCGAGCGCAAATATCAGAAAATAAATTGTAAATAATCACATCAGATTCAGAGTCGTCACCAAAGCAAATCATTCTTACATCAGGACTCAAATGACATCTTAATTGCATCAAAGCTTGTACCTTGTAACCGATTTGCTTTTTCAAAAACAGTAATCTCGAGGGAGTTAAGTTTTTTAAATTATCTTTATAAAACATTCCTAAAGGTGAGATCCCGTCTAGAGCAAATTTTTCATATATTTTAGATTCCATCTGAGGCGGCGATGCCGAGACGAAAAACAGTGGAAAATCGGACTCAGTAAAATGCTTTTTTCTTGTGCTTGCTATGCTTTTAAGAAGCTCTGATGTCCCGGGTACATTTTTTTTAGTCATGGATTTTTCAAATATCGTCGCCAATAATCCCTTAAGAGAGTCTATAGACGTGTCTAGATACGTTTTATCCAAATCCCACACATAAACCTCTGAATATTGCGAAAAATCATATCCAGTCTTGTAATTAAAATAAACCACATCTAAGTTAATTTCTGCTGAGTTTTTCCAATTTGCCATAACTGTATTCTCTTATATCTTATTCATAAAAATAAAGGCTTTATTGCCAAACTTTCAAAAATCCATTAGTACCTAGCCATGGGTACAGATCTACTACAACTTATCACAATTAAAGCCACAGAGTTAGGATTAGCAAGCCAAGTCAATGCTTGGGTTGAAGCTAAAAAAATTAAAAGCGCCGACTTATCCTTCCTAACCTCGCTTAAAACAGATCTTCAGTGGCAGCTTTTTTTTAAATCTCAGTCTTTAATTTCAGAACACAGATTATCCTACTCAGAATCTTTAAAATATCTTGAAATGATCAATGATTTGATTTTAATGGGACATGATGAGGCTTTATTTGAACAATCACATGATTTAAATCTATGGATTAATCACTTAAAAAGGCTGCGCTATCCCGCTACTACAGAAAGAGATGATCTTTTAAAAGAAAAATTTGAGAAGCTTCCTTGGCCTTATGGCTCTAAAACAAAATTTGAGCGTAGAGGCGATCGTGCTGGCGTTGAACTGAAAATGTTCATCACATCTGAAGCTGATCTTATAAAAGCCATTGCTTCACTTGAGCGCGTAAAGGAGCAAATTAATGGTTAATTCTCAAATTAGCTCTGATCAATTTTTTGCCCAAACACTTCCGCAATTTACAAAAATATACATTGAAGAGTGCTCGAGAGATTCCGAAGTCAGTCAACGCGTTCAAGCTCTCTATCCTCAAAATATAATTCAATTTGTCGAAACAGGATTTGTAAATGCACAACGCGGAGAAATGACATCTGAAGAATTTAATAATTCAAAAAAAACTTTGCTTTTAACTGAGTTTAAAGGTCAGTTTTTTAAACGCTGCCCTGGTGCCACCCAGAAAAAAACGTTAACCTGTTGTAATTACCATGTTCTAAATCTTGGCAGCCAGTGCAATATGAATTGCAGCTATTGTTATTTACAAAGTTACCTCAATACAAAAATGTCTTTGATTTACACGAACATCGATCAAGCTTTGAGTGAATTAAAATCAATGATTGAGGAGTTTCCAAACCATCCATTTCGCGTAGGCACTGGCGAAGTCATAGACTCATTATCTTTAGATCAAATTACGTTGTACTCGAGAAAACTCATCGAGTTCTTCAAGCAATACCCTAAATGGGTTTTAGAGTTCAAAACGAAATCCAATAAAGTTGATCAATTCCTCGATATACATGGAGCACAAAATATTGTTGTGAGTTGGTCGATCAATCCAGCTTATGTGATTGATCGTGAAGAGTATGGAACGGCACGTTTCCATGAGCGTCTTGATGCTGCTAAAAAATGCAGGGATCAAGGTTACAAATTAGCTTTTCATATTGACCCTATGATTTACCACCTAGATTGGAAGAAAAATTACGGCGAACTCGTAGATATTTTAACATCCACGTTTACACCTGAGGAAGTTCAAGTGATCTCAATAGGCACACTTAGGTTTCAACCTGAGCAGCGTCACATGATGCGTGAACGCTTTGGTGTTAATTCACTTGTGGTTGGCGCTGAAATGTTTCCAAGCGAAGGGAATAAACTTCGCTATGATGCAAGTCTGCGGGGTGAAATGTTGCAATTCGTTTACAAACGTTTAAAGTCTAAAAATGAAACGTGGAATGCTTTCTTTTGCATGGAAACACCTGAAACTTGGATCAGTGCTTTAGAAAAGGTGCCTATGCAAATACCTGAACTTAAAGAAATGTTTAAACCACTTCCACAGGTTCAATAATTTACACAAAATAAGGGGCTATTTTGAAAAATTTAAAGTATGCATTTTGTTTAAATCTTTTAATGCTTTTATTTTCTTGTGCTCCTGACATAAGTACTCACGAAAAAAATCAAACTAATCTTTTTTATCCAAAAGCTAATGAGACAACTGCAAATGCTATCTATGCAGACGATGGCCGACGTGATTTATACGAAATAACAAATCCTAACTATATTAAATGGGCAAAATCATCTGTGGGTTTAGTTTGGAGCCAAAACATAGAGGTCAAACAAGATCATGCCCTTTTAAAAGGACCAAGTTTTGGATCATCTTATAATTTATGTTCAGATGAAAAATTTTATAATCAACCTTCAGTTCCCAACTGCTCAGGCTCTTTAATTGGCTCAGATTTGGTTTTAACAGCCGGCCATTGCGTAGAAAAAGCTGGAGCTTGTGATTCGCTGTACATTGTTTTTGGCTTTAATATTTTAACCAAACAACAAGTTTTGTATCCCTTTAAAGTTAAATCAACAGACTTATACCGTTGCAAAAAAGTTCTTAGAGCTGTTAACGATCTTTTTGGTGCAGATTATGCCGTGATCCAACTTGATCGAGCAGCAACAACGCACACACCACTTCAGTATCGTAAAAGTGGGGAAGTTAAAGTGAACGAATCTTTATTGTTAATTGGCCACCCCTCTGGGCTTCCAACAAAAATTACTATTGGCGGCGCTGTTACAGAAAATGAAGCCAACCTTCCCTATTTTAAGGCTAACGTTGACGCTTTTTCAAGAAACTCTGGTTCACCTGTTATTAATGCTAAAACTGGCGTGATCGAAGGTGTTCTCTCTCGAGGTATTACGGATTTTAAATATGCTAATGGTTGTTATAGACCCAACATTTGCACAGTGGCAAATTGCCGCGGAGAAGATATCACGAAAGCCACTGTTATTCGTTTTTAATCACTTTATGAGCTTGTTACTTTTAGTCCAATAATAGAAACAACGAGCAAGACCATAAAAAATAATCTTGATAGACTCATAGGTTCTTTAAATAAAATTATCCCTAACACACCTGCACCTACAGCTCCTATACCAACCCAGACAGCATAAGCAGTTCCAATAGGAAGTGTTTGTGAAGCTTTGGCTAATAAATACATACTGAGAGCTAACGTGACGAGTGTAAATACCGAAGGCCAAAGTTTTGTAAAACCCTCTGTGTATTTGAGGCCCGTGGCCCAGCACACTTCGAACAAACCCGCTATCACCAAAATAATCCATGCCCACGTTACAGACATCATACACTCCTTTTAAAGAGCCGTCTTTTCTTGCATGGTACGGTTCACCTCGTCATGGCCTACTTAAGGCTAATAATTTATATTTAAAACAAAAACATTTTAAGTCAAGCCATGCACAGTTTTCTTTAAAAAATATCACTTTTCTAGATTATATATTACTTCGACATATTACATATATGTTCTAAAGATTTATCTCGATTAGGTTGCATGATATTTTTAACATTATAACCCGTATTCCAAATACTCATAGCTTTTGGCGGTAAAGATGCAGGATTATTCACAAAAGCACGTCTAACATCAATGACTTGGTATTTTCCTCTATTCATACGAAGCGGAACAAACTCAGCACCTCTAATTGATAATTTCTCTCCTGATAAACCAGTTAAACGAAGACTCACCATTAAAGATGTTCTTCTTTCTTCATTAGGTTGACCGCTCACGAAGTTTCCTGTCGAGTAAACAATTAGGCCTTCACGACCACTTGCGGTGACATACTTCTCCCAAGGCTGGACAACATGAGGATGCGTACCTATAACTGCAATTGCACCAGCATCGATCAATTTATGACCTAGCTGAATCTGACTTCTATTTTGTTTTAACTCATACTCATTTCCCCAATGAGGAGTTACAATAACAGCATCTATTTTTGGATCGCTCGAAAGTTGCTTGACTAAGTTTAATAATCTTTCTGTGTTTTGAAAACATGGCAACACTTGACTACGCTGATCAGGGATCCCGTTGGTTGAGAATGTACAAGCTAACCATGCAATACTTCTACCCTTTGTTTTTGTAATTGTATACCACTCTTGTCGATCATTCTCAGTTGATTTAGTTCCTGTAAAAGATAATTGTGCTTCTTCTAAAGCTTTAATTGTGCGATTTACGCCTTCAGACCTTCTATCAAGGGAGTGATTATTAGCCGTTGATACAATATCAAAACCAGACTCTTTAATGTCACTCACCAAAGTGCTATGATAATTAAACATTGGATATGATGTATAAACATTGTTGTCAAAATTTTTTGAGGCGTAAGTCGTAACTTTTCCTGATTTCGTTACACCATCTGCAGCTGGCCCTTCTAAATTTGCATAGGCTAAATCAGCCGTTTGAATAACAGGCAATAAAGATGACCACAAACTTTTAAAACCTTCAGTGCTTTGAAGCCCCTGTCTTTGAAGAGGGGCATGCAATAAAATATCTCCAACACCAATAATTTGAATATCCTCAGTGGAAGCACAAGCTTCTTTAAATTTTAAATAATCAGCAGAGTAAGAATTTTGAACACTCAACAAAAGAGCTATTGCTAGTGCATGACGAATATGTTTTTTCAAAAATGAGACTTGGCGTATAGACATAAAAACTCCATGTTATATAATATTGTTATCTTACCCTTATCCCACTCGGCTATTATAAAAGATTTGATCTGAAATTTCTTCTGTTATAATTTTAACATGTAATTTAATGTAAAAATGACACTAAAAAACCTGTCAATCTTCATGAATTTTAATTTTTTCTAACAAAGTTTCAGAAGTTCGCTCGCCTGAATTAAGTTGTTTCAAATTCTTTTTTATCCATGACAAATTATTATCTACACGAACAAAAATACTATAATCATTACAAGCATTACGATGAATGTTTTCATTTTTTTCTTTTCCTGAAACTATAGAAACAATCCCTACGAGATAGGTCTTATTGTGAGAAATGGCATAGGCAGGTCCACCTGAATCGCCATGACAAATACCTTTACCATGATGCTGATCAGTTTTAAAAACTGTTCGTTCTACATGATTCACTTTAAGTGTTGTAACTCGTAAAAATCCTGTTCCCACATCTGATGAGTAAGTTCCAACTGTTTTACCAAAACCAGCCGCATTGATATATTTAAATTTAATTTGATCTTTATACTCCGGTAAATTTGCGAACTTAATATTATCGGGCAAATCTTGAGACAATTGAAGAAGTGCTAAATCATAATTGTAATTATAACCCCAAAAATCTAATAAATATAATTCATGTATTTTTTTGCTGTAAATAGGTATTTCGATGTCTTTGAGTTGACCATCTTTTACCTTCAAAAAATGCGTAACATTTGATTTATAATTCCAGCAGTGTGCTGCCGTTAAAACAACTCTTTTGGATAAAGCTACGGCTGAGCACTGTGTTTGCGGACCATACTCATAAATCATTCCGCCCTGCCCGTTCCAATTATATCGACCAGATTCTTTAGCTACTAAGCTTAATACATGATTCGAAAGAGAAGATCCATCAGCTACATCTATACCACCTATTATGGCATGGGCTTTTACCGTGAATAAGGCTATGGATATGATTTTAATTAAATAAGTCTTACAATTTTTCTGCATAAATTCTAACCAGTCAAATATCGAAATTTAAAGTTATTTTTTAATTGACGAAAAAATCCAATTTAATGATGTTTTCCAATCAAACATTCTAATAGGAGTTCCATGACCACCGGTTTCATAAGCATAGAAAATCGTTGGATACTGCGTGTTTAGCTTCAAAAGATTTGCAAACTGTTGCTTTTGCACTGCTAGTTTGCATAATGAATCTCGCGTTCCATGAGCGAAAACGATAGGCATTTCCATTTTAGCTAGATATGAAGTTGCTAAGTTTACACTGGAGAAAGTTCCCATGAAAATCATCCCAGATAATCTTTGTACGGCATCTACGGAATTAGCCAACTGTGAGCAAATATATCCGCCCATCGATGCACACGCTAAAATAATTTTTGAATTCGGATTTTTACTGGCTATGTCTTTAATAAGTTCTTCAACTTGATAAGCTCCACTTGTACCAAAATCAGGAACTGTCGGTGTATAATAAGCTCCGTCGTTACGAATCACTAAATGTTTTAGGCGGTTGAAATTTCCACTGAACATCCAATCCTGCATACCGAGTTCTCTCGTTCCACCTTGTCCATGAATGAAAACTACGGCAAATTTATCTTTAACGTCAGCACCGACTTCATAAGCTTCAAATTTATAGTATTTCCCTTGGTGATTTCTAGATAAGTTATACTCACGCATGTAACTTTGCGGTAATAATTCGACATATTTAGCGGCAGCTCTGGTAACAGGCACTTCATCTCGACCATTAATATCTCGCATTTCATTATAATCAAACACTTGGTAACGGCCTTCATACTCTTCTGACAAAAGCTGAGTGTGAGAAAATAAGTCGTCTTTAAAAGGTTTTAAAGTGATCTCTGCTGAGGCTGTCACCGATACAGAGTGTAAAAAAAGCCCGAATACCAATAACTGATTTACGTTCTTTAAACACATGAAAAACCTCCAGATTTATTCAATCCAAAAGGAGCTTTGCACATACAAAGCCATCTCTAAATCAATTTTTGAACATTCTAATGATCTACACTTGTCAATTTTTTTTACACTGACTCATTTTGTTACTTATGAATATGGAAATTAGCTGTTATTAAAAATTTTATAACGAATTTAAAAATGCCATGACCGAATCTCGATCAGATTTACTCAACTCAGTGAATTGTTTTTTAGAGAGTTCAGCCTCACTACCGCACCAAAGAATAGCTTCCTCTAAAGGATGTGACACAATCATCAAAAAGTCTAGCTCGAGGATTAATTGTCTGAGTCCATTACTGATAAAGAAAACTTCAATGGTTTTCCTGTTAGAACTAAATTTACACTTTTCAGTCTAATCCAGCTTTAAACCATGGATTGGGAACTCAATCCAGTCTTCATATTCAGGAAAATCCTTAGGTTTTTTTTGTGTTAAGTTCTTGTATTTTAAAAAGGCGGTTAAACCACAAATGAAAGCCTCAAAAGCATGATTATTTTCAATCATGCTTTTTGCATCTTGATGATAAATGAAAGCTATGTTTTTTTCATTTAGAGCTTGGATAAACTTCGCACGTGATTCATCACCACCAAACGCAGCTCGATGATCTTTAATCTGCGAGCTCATAAGACCTAAAGCCTTTCCTATACGCCATAAACTTAAATGCGGGTAAACCTCAATACACTCAAAAGGTAAACGCCTTTGAATAAAGTGGGACCTCGCCAATAAAGGTGCCGTGTTGGCCCCCATGGCATGCTGTAAATGAAAAGTCTCTTCAAGTTCAGTTAAGAAATAAAGTTCAATCGCACGCTGAGTGTAGGGCGTAAATAATTTTTTAGGACGTTTTTTTTGCTGCCGATCCTCTTGATGTTTCCACATCCACTCAATATGAGGTTCACGACAGCTTTCAAAACCTGGGCATTTTAATTTACACCGAAGACACGATGGAACGTTCCATGGAGTATCAAATGCTACGTATTTTAAAGTCTCTGCATTTTGAAAAACTAACTCATGTATTTTTAAATCACCTGATATTTGTTCATCTGATTTAATCTTTTCAAAAATTCGAGATAAAAATACTTTTTTATTATCAGGATAATACTCTAAAACAGCTACACAAGCCTTATCTGATTTTCCACCAGCCAAGGAAATACCGATAAATCTTATAATATTATTGTGCCCCTGTGAGTGCTCTTTTAAAAAAGCTTTTACAGCTAATTGAGTTGATTTTTTAGAATGCTGACGAGACTTTTTGGTAACTTTT
>JBKBTW010000116.1:0-8597 GCA_046291245.1 Pseudobdellovibrio sp.
ACTTCGTTAAGTGCATCATTAAACTCTTGATCTGTCACATTTACTTTGTCAGCTATTGCATCTATACGCTGAGAGGACTCTTTAAAATCGCCGTTAGAGTTTTCTGCTAAGTAATCTAAGTTAATATCAGCATACTGCTGTCTTAGGTTTTGTTCTTCTTTAAGGACAGTGATTATACTTTTTTTGTCAGATAGATCATGAGTTAAAAATTCAATTTCATCATGCAAGCGTAAAATTATAGGTTTTTGCAGATTTAGAGCGTTTAGAGTACTCTCTTTATAAACATCACGTTGTTGTGTTTTTAAGGCTTCAGCTGCTTTTGCAAGTTCTTTTTTTTGCTTTTCTTTTAACTCGTTGATCTCTTTGTCTCGGATAATTTCGCTTATGCAGTATGTAGCCATACAAGCTGAAAATCTTCCAAGGTGAGTAATTGTTGTAAGATTTTTTTCATAAACTCTTTGAGTTTCTTTCCCAATATTGTGGGCCGCCTTTTCAGTTTCTTTTCCAATATTTTGTACAACTTTTTCAGCCTCTTTCCCTACATTTTTTATAGTATCTTTAGCTGTATCTATAACTTCTTGAGGAGTAGGAATTTTTGGGTCATTTCCCTTCACTTCAATAGGTCCAATATTAAAACTCCAAGCGAGTGCAAAATGAGGTAAGATTGTAGATATGGTCATTAATAGTTTTTTCACAGACTTTTTCCTTTTATTGTTTTTGACAATTGTTTTTTATAATAGATTTTTCTTTCGTGTTTATTTCGATACTTTTTTGTATAAGTGAAGTTATTTGTTCTAAGGGGATTTGATTATAGGTTTCAAATGGTTTAATGGCTTCTCTAATTATCTGCGAATAATTAGATTCATGTGTAATATATTCTTCTTCATTTATATTCTGAATAGCATTTACAACATTTTCTAATTTTTTAAAATTTTCCTCAAAATTATTGTAACGACTTTTCAATATCAAATTTAGTGTTTCTTCATTTAAATACTTATACTTATACTCTTGAAAAACAGGTCTAGGAATACGTATTTTGTCGTAAAATTCAGTTAAACTTTTTTTTAATCCAGAAAAAATCTTTTCCTCAGGTTTAACACGATTGCAATTTACGCTACTTTTTCTGAAACAATAAAGTTGTGCATTTAAATAATCTACATCGCTTGAGATGTAGGAACCATGGTTGCAAATAAGCCCTACTTCGAAACCTAGTAATAAATTTTTAGACTTTTCTTCAAGAGCAACATCAAGATTAAACTGAGGTGCTTTTTCTTGAGGAGGCTCGCTGCAGCCGATCAGGATTGCTCCGATTATTGTGGGTAGTGTTTTAATCATTTTATTTAAATTCATTTCATTCTCCATTTTTTCTTCTTTAAAATGTGTTCGATATACAAATTATTTATGCACTTGTTTTCTTAGGTGTTCGTTTGTTTGTCCCTAAGCGCATTGATTACTGTAACAACATCTTGTAATAAAGTGTTTTGAGCTACGCTTTGGCCAAAATCACGAACTTGTTTTTAAAGTGCCTCATCGGGAGAGATAAGTTGGCATTCAGTATGAGGAGTATTTGGTGTAAAAGCGTAAGTAATGCTACTGTTTGTGATGTTTATCACAAAACAAATTAAGAATATGATTTTTTTGTTTAAATAACGCATAAAGGGCCTTAGTTTTTTAGCAATGTATTTTTTCTTAGAACGGTTAAAGCAAGACTAAGGCCAGTCTATGGATTGGCAGAACTCGCATATACATGAGTTAAGATTAGAAAAGAGACACTTTTTCTAAAAACTAGGAATACTTTCTTAAATTCAGGATTAAGTATTTATGTGGACGTATAAACTTAAATATGAGTTTGAGTGTGCGGAGTGTATGGATCTTAGCACACTACTATGTGTGTGTAAGATTAAGATATGCAAAGAGCTTTAATTTGTTTTAAAAACTTTTTAAGTGCCGAAACGAGTGGCGTTTTCAGCATCTTCGGCCATAATTCTTTCAATTTCTTCTTTAGGCCAAACTTTTCCTTTGCCAACACCGGGGCAAAAACTAGCCACTTCAGATTTCCATGCTTTTGGATTCATAACTTCGGGCCAAAAAGGCCAAGTGCGACATTGTGTGGGACGAGCTTCGTAAATAGAGCAGCGTTTATTTTTCAGAAACATGCAATCTGGATTTTGAGGATCTTCTTTAAGGTGCCACACACCATCGCGTAAATCACAGTATTTTTTAGTAAAAGCGAGTGTCGAAATTTTAAGGTGCTTTGCAAAACGTCTGCGATCCTCTAAAGTAAGGAACACGAAGCCAAATTCTCCATGAGACGTGCAGCATTTGCCAGAACCTTGGCATTCAAATTTTAAACCATCATTATAAAAAGGGCGTTTTATTGACATAGAAATAGTCTATGTCTATACCTTTAGTTTGAATATATGAATTTAAAAATTTTTAGCCCAAAAGATTTTCCTGCATATTTGCCCAAGTTGAACGCATTGTATGATGATTTGTTCGATGGAGGTAAAGGATTTCGCTCTAAGCTTGTTCAGATGGTAAGCACGCCTCTTGGGCTCAGTCAGCAAACTCAGCAATTATTGTGTCAAACAATTGAATTTATTCATAATGCCTCTTTATTGCATGATGACTTAATAGATCGTTCGCAGCTTCGTCGCGGTAAGCCTGCGGCATGGACAAAGTATACGCCTGAATATGCTGTGCTTGCGGGAGATTATTTACTCGCGAGAGTGATGGTTAACTTATCTTCTTATGGCAGCATACAATTAGTTCAATTTACGAGTGAAACTATTTCTGACTTGCTAGAAGGTGAGTGGCTTCAAGATTCAGTTGTTGGAGATTTTTTTGTTTCCTTAGATCAATTAGATCGTATCCATAATTTAAAAACCGCATCGCTATTTAAATGGTGTTTACGAGCGCCATTCGTGGCGGCAAGCCATGAACAGAGACAGCTGGCGGCAAGCCACGAGCAGAAGCAATTGGCTGTAAGCCATGAGCAAAAAAATGGATCTCAAAACATATCTAAGGCTGATCTTGGCCATATTGATTACGGTCATGCTGAGTTACATAATATTTTAGATCAAATGGGCACGTTGCTGGGACAGTTGTTCCAACGCAGTGATGATTTATTGGATTACAATATTCGTAATGAAGAGGGTAAAGCTATTTTAGGAGATTTAAAGTCTGGATACTTGAACTCGTTTGGTGCTTTTATTTCTAAAGGAATGGATCGCTCACAAATAGACAAAATGGTTAAATCTACAGATTTAAATGATTTTTATAAATGTTTGTCAAAAGATGAGCTTTCTTCTGAAGAGGGCGAAAAACTATTTAAAGAAAAAGTTCAAGAATTTGACTCTGCGAATGAAAAAATGATTCAGCTTTATGAGCATTATTTATCAGAGCTGGAAAAACGCGTAGCTAAGCCCGAACTCATTAAATCTTTAAAACCTTTAACAGAGATATTATACTGGAGAAGGAAACCAAAATCTTGAGCCAGTTTAAAACACTTAAAAAAAATGATCCATTGTTTAAAAGTTACTTGTGGGGTCAGTTTTCAGATCATTTGATAGCTATGCCTATAAATAATTTAAATGTAGGTTCAGAACAAGAAACAGTAACATTTGAGCTTGTTGAGCGTCATAAGATCAATAAACCTTCAATGATTGAGTTATTTTTTAAACTTATTAAGATCAGAAACTATGTTCTTATATTTATACCTTTATTGTATATTGCAAGTAAGAATTATGTCGATGATAGATTTTTCGATCCAAGTTCTTTTGCTTTAGCAATTATAGGTTCGTTATTCTTGTTTGCAGCTTTTAATATTAGAAATGATGTTCATGATCACCTGTCAGGTTATGATCGAGTTAATATCGATCATCGCGAAAAACCTATTGTGAAGGGATGGGTAACGGCTAATGAAGCCTCTATGGTGAGTTGGATTTTAATTTTTATTGCGGCTGTATGTTCTGTACCTGTGATGTTAGCTCAACATGAGTCTGCACGTGTTGTCGCTGTGATTTTAATTTTAACATTCTTAGGTAAATTACTTTCTAAAAACTCTTATAAAAATCAACGATGGGGTGAGATCTTCTTTTTTCTTTTGATTGGTCCTACCTTAGTTGCGGGATATCAAACGTCCTTAGGTTCCGGAGTTGATACCGAGTGTTTAGTTTTTGGTATTATGTGGGCTTGGGCCATTCAGTTTTTAGTTCACTTGAATAACTTTAGTCATATTATGACAAGTTCTCAGGCGGGGATTAAAAATACGATAACTAATGCAGGGTTTGATAAAGCAAAAAAAATCTTAATTTTGTGGTGGTTATTGTTTTTAGGTTTGTGGACAGCTTTTCACTATTTTTATGCAAGTATTTTTTGGTCTTGGCTAGCAACATTGATTTTAGTTTTTTGGTCAATACCAACATTAATTAAAATTGCTGAAACTCAATCTCCAGTTGGATCTGATTTGCTCGGTTTAAGAAAAGTGGGCTATCGTAATTTTCTTTTAATGTCGGGGTTAATCGTTCTAGAGTTTTTATGGTATTGTTTGGTTGATAGCGGACGAGCTATTTTTTAAAATAGGTAATCAGCTAAATGGTAAACCCGAAGATAAATTTTTTATTTAAAACGCGCGAGTTAGAAGAAAAATATTCTAATTGGAAAAATTATTTAGAAAATTTTAATTTAGGTAAAAGTCTATCGGATGCAGAAATAACAGTTTATTTCAACAGTGATATTCCAGTTATTATTGACTCTGAAAAGAGAAAGTTTAGTGTTGATTTCTTAAACGATCCTCGTAATTACTTTAAACCTAAACAAAGTCTTTTAAAGGAACCTTTAGCTCGAGCATTAGGATCAGGAAAGTTTGGTTTAAACCTTTTGGATCTCTCAGCTGGTCTTGGTGTGGACAGTGTGTTTTTACATCAATTGGGTTTTGAAGTTACAGCAGTAGAGAGAAATCCGTTTATTTATATGGCTTTGAAAATTGCAAGTGATGAGTTTAATAAGACTGCTGATAGGGTAATCCATATCGTTCACTCTGAGGCCTTGACGTACTTACAGAATTTAAAAAACAAATTTGATGTCGCTTATTTTGACCCCATGTTTCCGGACAAAAAAAAATCTGCGTTACCTAAGCAGGAAATGGTTATCTTTAAAAAACTGGTTGGTCATGATGAGGACGCAGAACAAGTGGTCAGATACGCTGTGGAAAGTAAACTTTTTAAAAGGTTTGTGGTTAAAAGACCTGTGGGAGCAGAGGCCTTTATTAAACCTTCAGGATCTATAGAAGGTAAAATTATTCGATATGATATTTATGGTAACTGAGGAACGGAGCAAACTGTGATTAAAATGATGTACAACCAAATATTCAACACATTAAAAAGTTGCTCGATTTATAAAAATCAACATGAATCCTTTGTGACCTTTGATTTTTATCGCGATCAGAGAAGAGCTTCTTTGATGAGGCTGTGTTTTTCACCATTGTCTTCTTGGATAGTTTTTGCAGCTCTAAGCTTGTTTTTTATACCTATGCTGCGATATGGGTTTTCATTATCTCAGTTGTTAGGTCTTGAAAATGTTGTTGTAAACGCTTTATATGGCGGAAGTCTTGAATGGTTTTTAGTTATGGCTTTAATTTTTTTTGTGACTGCATTTTTATTTAGAGCTGAATTTCTAATTTTGATTTTCATTGGTATTTTCATATCACGTGGAGATTTACATTTAATTGTAGCGTTGGGATTTGTTTGTTCTGTATTTTTAGCCAGACCTTTTTTAAATTTGAAGTTATCATTTAAAGTTCAGAGTGAGATACGTAAAATTTTATGGCAAATTTCTGGATTGGAGATCATTTCAATCATAATCTCTACAGGAATAAGTTATTCATTATATGATTATTTCAGATATAATGGTTATTATTCCCAATCAATGTTTGCAAATAGGTATGAGACGTTTATTTTATGGCTTGCGGTTTTTTATGCAGTAGAATTATTGGTTACATCTTTATGGGGACATTTTTATTATCAATTCAAACGAGAACCAAGTCGTATCTCTTTAAGATACTCCACAGCTTTGATTCTAAAAAAGCTATCTTTAAGCGAGAGGTTCAAAGCTCAAGTTTTAACTGATATCAACGTTAAACTGGATAAATTGCCATCGTATCAGCAAAAGGATCTAGACCTTTTGCCTAAACAACTTGTGGAATATAGCCAACTTGAAGAATCTTTTTTGAAGACGGCTGTTTCCGATTTAACATAGCAGTATGTCAGATCAGGATAAAAAGAGTGTCGAACATCTTAAAGCTCAGGTTGCGGAGTTAAAATCTCAATTGGTGTCAAAAGATCGAGAGATTCAGATATATAAACAAGAGCTATTGAAATTTTCGCATCAGCTTGATGGTGTTATGGCCCAAATATCACAAGATACGGATATTTTGCGTAAAATACAAAAAGTTGTCTCTCCAACTGAGTTTCCTGAGTTTCCAGGGTTTGAAATGAGTCGTAAGTTTGTGTATGGCTCTAAATTTGGTGGCGATTATTTTGATGTATTTGAACATGAAAATAGAATGAAGTTTGGTATTTTGCTATCTTCATCTTCTGGGTATGCGATGTCAGCTTTGTTTTTATCTATGATTCTAAAATACTCGCGTACAATTGAAGCTAAAAATGGGGCTGAGCCTCATGCAGTTTTAGAGCTGATTGGTAACGAGCTTAAAACGTCGGCAAACCCAAAGGATCAAACTCAAGTGTTTTATGGCGTAATTGATCGTAGAGAACTTACGATGGAATTTTGCGCACTAGGACGTATTTGTGGTTTTGTTCAAACCGGTGATCATTTATATCATATTTCTTCAAGCAGTGAAGGAATTGGAGTGAATGCTCCAGTCGGGTATAAATCTCTTAAAATTGATTTAGAGCCAAAATCTCGAGTGGTGCTTGTCACAGAAGGTGTTTTAGATGTTTTAGATACCGATGATCTAAGTAAAGTGGTGCTCAAAACGAATTCGCATTCTCAAGTCCATGACGTGCGTAATGAAATTATATTGCAGGCACAATTGAAATCAGGTTTAGAGACACCTCTTAGAGATCAGACTGTTGTCGTGATCGAAGTTAAAGATAGAGTGATAAAACTGGCCAAGTAAACATTTTTTTGGTAATTCTATTACGTTCTATTAATTCAAAATCCAAAACTTAAGGGAGATATTTATGGCTGAAGTCACTATTTATGAAGGTGCGATTGATAAAGGTTTAGAAGGTGTTGTTGCGTGTACAACAGCAGTGTCATTTATTGTTGGTAATACATTAAACTATCGTGGTTACACAATTGATGATTTAGCCGCTCATTCAACATTTGAAGAAGTTATCTATTTATTATGGAATAACAAATTACCAAATAAATCTGAACTTACGGCTTTCACAGAAGAGTTGAATAAACAAATGGTTTTAGATCCTGCTTATGTAGAGGTTTTAAAAACATTACCAACAAATGTTCATCCTATGGCATGGTTAAGAACGGCAGTGTCATTATTATCTCATTGGGACACTGATGCGAACGATATCTCTCCAGAAGCTAATCAACGCAAGGCAGTTCGTTTAACTGCAAAAATGGGTTCTATTGTAACAGCTTATGAGGCCATCAGAAATAAACGCGAAATTTTAGCTCCTAAAACAGGAAAATCTTTAGCATGGAATTTCATGTATATGTTAAAAGGTTCAGAGCCAGATGCAGAGTTAGTTAAAATCTTTGATATATGTTTAATTTTACATGCTGATCACGAGTTGAATTGTTCGGCTTTTGCAACACGTGTAACGACATCGTCTTTATCTGATCTTCACTCTGCAATAGTTTCTGCTATTGGTGCATTAAAAGGACCTTTGCATGGTGGTGCGAATGAGCAAGTTATGGTGATGTTAGCAAAAATTGGAACAATTGAAAAAGCTCAACAGTTTGTTAAAGATGCCTTAGAAGCTAAAGAAAAAGTTATGGGTATCGGTCACCGTGTGTACAAAGATGGTGATCCACGTGCAGCTATTTTAAGAAAGTTTTCTCAAAGCTTAACTAAAAAAATCGGCAAACCTGAACTGTATGAGATGTCAGTTTTAATTGACGAGACGATGTACAATCAAAAAGGTTTGATGCCTAATGTGGATTTTTACTCTGCAACTGTGTACCATGCAATGGGTATCCCAACAGATATTTTCACTCCTATTTTTGCTGTATCACGTGTAGCCGGTTGGATTGCGCATGCTAACGAGCAATACGAAAAAAATCGTATCTATAGACCTCGTGGTAAATGGCAAGGTAAAGAAGGCTTAACTTGGAAGCCTGTTGATGCAAGATAAAAATTAAAGAATTATATTTATAATAAATCTTGAAAGGGCTGGTCAGAAACCGGCCCTTTTATTTTTGTAGATATCCTGTAAACGTAGAGTGTTATGAGATTACTTATAAAAATTATTAGTATTTAATTTAAATATATAAAAATAAAAAGAGGATTTAGATGGCTTCAATTTTTACAAAAATAATTAGTGGTGAGTTACCGAGTTATAAAATTCATGAAGATGAGTTAACAATTTCATTTTTAGCATTGGATCAAG
>JBKBTW010000117.1:0-8552 GCA_046291245.1 Pseudobdellovibrio sp.
AGTTCTAGGAGGCGTTCACGGGGATGAGCCAGAAGGTGTCGTTGCCGCTCGAGGGCTTTTAGATGTATTTTTAAAAAAATACGATCTCAATCTTGAAACAATGATTATTCCTGAAGTAAATCCGGAAGGAGTTCTTTTAAAAACACGTGGTAACTCAAATAAAGTGGATCTTAATAGGAATTTGCCCACTAAAGATTGGTCTCCTGTGGCAGCCACTGAGCGTTATTATCCAGGGCCCTCGGCATTAAGCGAAGCTGAAAATAAAATTTTAGTTCAAACCATTGAAAACTTTAAACCGACTGTTATATTCTCTCTTCACTCTTGGAAGCCCATGCTCAATGTCAATGGATTCTTACCAGAAGCTGATGTGATTTCTAAGATAACAGGTTATATTATTGATCCTGATATTGGTTACCCCACTCCTGGATCATTAGGAACATATACAGGGCTTGAACGTAATATTCCTACACTCACTTATGAAATTGAACGTGATATCTCATTTAAACCCATCATAGATATTCATGTTCCGGCAATCATTGAAGGTTTAAAGATTACAGCACAAAGATAATTTAAGACGAATTCATAAAATAAAGGGCAAAAAATGAGCTTTGAAAAATTAAAAGAACAAATTCTGAATTTACATCAAAATGTTTCTCAAAATAGCGATTATCAACTCACAGGTCTTGATAAGGATCTCATCTCATCCGCTATTGAGAGCTTAGATACGGGTAAAATTCGCGTTGCAGAAAAAATTGAAAACAAATGGATCACAAACGAGTGGGTTAAAAAAGCCATTTTACTGTATTTTAAAATCACAACAAATCATGTGATCTCATCCGGTGATATTTCTTACTTTGATAAAATACCTGTTAAAAAATTTGGTCCTCAAGATGGGGTACGGGTTGTCCCTCATGCCGTAGCCCGCAAAGGATCATTTGTCGAAGCTGGTGCTATTCTCATGCCTTCTTATGTTAATATAGGAGCTTATGTTGGTGCAGGCACTATGGTTGACACATGGGCCACTGTTGGATCATGTGCTCAAGTTGGCAAAAACGTGCACTTGTCTGGTGGAGTCGGTATTGGTGGAGTTTTAGAACCCGCACAAGCACAGCCCGTTATTATTGAAGATGATTGCTTTATTGGAAGTCGTTGCATAGTCGTTGAAGGAGTTCATTTAGAGCAAGGAGTTGTTTTAGGCGCAGGCGTGACAATTACAGCTTCGACCAAAATTATTGACGTGACTCAAAAAGAACCACTCATTTACAAAGGCCGTGTTCCAGCAAACTCAGTTGTTATACCAGGTGTTGAAATGAAAACTTACCCTGCGGGTCAATTTGGAGTTCCTACAGCTTTAATTATTGGACAAAGAAAAGATTCTACCAATAAAAAAACCTCTTTAAATGAGGCTTTAAGAGACTTCGGGGTTAGTGTTTAAAATCTGGGTTACATTTCAAGTAACCCTTTTTAGTTTTTAGACTTCAGAAGTATGGCTGGCTCTATTTTTAAAGATGCACGAGCCGGTATGTAACATCCAATTAACGCTAGTAGCGCCACCGCACCTAACACATAAACGACGAACATTGGATTTACGAGCGCCGGTATCGAGGAGTCATAATAGATTTGTGGCAAAATATTCAATGGAAAATATTGAAGATAATAACTTGCTGCTACACCGATGATTGTTCCCAAAAACAATCCAGATAAAGATATCCACAGTCCCATCATAACAAATAATTTTAAAGTGTTTTTCGACGAGTATCCCAATGTTTTAATAATCGCTATATCTGTTTTTTTCTGTGACATAATTAAGGCCAAAACTGTTAAAATCGAAGATGAGGCGATAATGCCAGCTAAACCTAAAAACAAACCAATCATGGTTTTTTCTAAAAATAGCGCAAAGAACAAATCCGAATTTTTTTGTTCCCATGTTTCTACATGGGCATAACCTTTTGATTCTAAATCCTTTTGCACAGATCTCATATTAGAGGGATTTTTCAACCAAATATGATACCCTTGCGTTTTTGAAGGGCTCTTACTCAAAGAACGAATTGTCACATCTTTGTTAAAAAATAAAAGTTTTGTGTCCAGATCATATAAATCTGTGGTGACGATACGTCTTACGGTAACTTTTTCAAAAACAGGGACTTCGAATGAAGACATCAGAAGGCTTTCAGCTGGTATGAGCGTGACAACATCACCTTCTAAAATACCCAAAGAGCGTGCCAAATCTATTCCTACAGCAATTTCATTTTCAGCTAAGTCATACTGATGACCCTCTGTATGTTCATAATAAAAACTTGGCGTTTGCTTTTGCTGACTTCTCAAATCTTGCAACTGCTCAAACCAAAAATTAACGCCTTCTTGATTGTAACCTATTGCATTTGCACCTCTAAATTGCCCATCCACCGTTCTTAAAATAAGATCATAGCTTTCAAAGGGTAAAACTTTATAATCAGTATTGGAGTTTAAAGGCTCTATCGTAGTCTCATTTTGAATGACCGTTAAATGAGGATCTAGAGCAAGTATACGCGAGCGAATATTCTGATTCATTCCATTCATGACAAATAAAACTAAAAAAAACAATGCCACACTTAACGTGATCGCAATAAAAGAAAGAAACGATATTCTTCTTATAAGAGAGGATGATCTTTTAGATAAAATTAAATGTGTTAGAAAAAAATAACTGACCGAATCCTTAAACATAGATAGATCATATAAACGATTCTTTAAAAAAACTAATAAATTATCTTAAAGTCAGAAAAACAGCTTAAAAATGAGCAATTTTCTTAACAGGTGCTGATTCGTCAAAATAAATAATTCCTTCTTCAAGGTATATTTTATTATGAGCCATATGATTTAAAGCTGTAGGATGGTAATTTGTCATAAAAATATGACGCAAAAAACCAGCACGCTGTTTATATTGGATAAAATCTAAGAAATTAAGCCATTGCCCTTCCGTAAGTCCCTGCGCTGGATCTTCAAGAATTAGCATCTGAGGATTTTTAGCTATGGTTTGAATCATAAAAATAATCTTTTGCCAGCCATAATTCATTTTAGAAAGCTCATTATTCAAATAAGGAGTTAAATCAAACTGCTCACACACGATTTGCAACTCATCTGCTTTCATAACTTGCTCTAAATAATTTTTTACACTCATATGAATACTGTGGCGTCCACTTTCGAAATACACACCCATAGCCTCACGAGGATCAATCACGTTATCGTCAGCAAAAACATCCTGCCCGTTCCACAATATACGTCCTGAATTACAAGGTTTTACACCAGCAAGAAACTGTAAAAAATAAAGAGAATTATTCGGATTAGAAGACTCTACAACTACAGTTTGGTCCGTAGGAAGTTCAAAATCTACATGTGTTAACACAGGATCTAATCCTGATTGTGAAAGAGTCACATTTTCTAAATAAACTTGATTAAGATCTAAAGTAGAGTTTTTCATACATCCCCTATCGGATGTATTTGAAAAATTTAAAGTCCAAAATTAGAAGTTCCGTTTCATACTACAAGCCAGTTCAAGACGTAGATAGATGATTATACAAGCAATTGACCCAACACAATAACGAAGAATTGGAAAGGGCTATAAGACAGGCTCTAAACCCTAGACCTCTAATAAGTTCACTAAACCAAAAGTCGAGTAAAAAATAGATTTTACTACCTCGACAGCAAAACTAAGCCATGATTGTTCTGAACGAGTATTAGGTAACGTGAGTTTTTTAATGACGATAGACTTAGGAAAGACCTCATAAAAAATGGCGTAGGCTCGCGCCATATGAAGCTGAGATGTAATTAAATAAATATCCTGGCACTTTAATGATTCGACAAGAACGACCGATTGATGAGCATTACCAAACGTCGTTTGAGATCTTTTTTCAAGAATTATATCTTCAAAGCTGATATCACTGTAGTAAGGCCAATATGGAAATAACTCTTCCATTGTCGCTTCACGATAAACACCGGACACAATAAGTTTTTTTATACGCTTTTGCTGTAAGAGTTCCACACCCTCACGAATTCGGCCTGGTGCTCCTGTTAACACAACTGCACAATCTGCTTGTTTTTCGGATTCAGTCATCTGATCCTGTGTCCAAAGATTTTCTTTTTCAGACGTTATTTTACCAACATGCAAAAAGATAATAAAAAAACATCCTATCAATATAAGATAAATAACTAAATATTTCTTAGAAAACATACCCTGACCTTCACATTTTTTGTGCGAAAATACTAAGCCTGTTTATGAGCTATGACCTCAATTTCAACGTTTACACCCTTAGGTAAGCCAGCGACGGCCACCGTTGAACGCGCAGGTGGATTTTGAGTAAAACGTTTTGCATAAATCTCGTTTACAACAGCAAAATCGCTCATATTTGTTAAAAAAATTGTTGTCTTAATAACTTTCGAAAAATCTAAACCTGCTTGTTTTAAAACTGCCTCGATATTTGCTAAAACCATTTCAGTTTGTTGTTTAATATCGCCTGTAAAAACTTCTTGAGTTTTCGGATCTATAGAAATTTGTCCTGAGCAAAATAAAAAATCACCAAGCTGTACAGCTTGAGAGTAAGGTCCAACAGCTTTAGGCGCGTGATCTGTATGAATAATATTTTTTCCCATATAAATGTTCTCCAATGGTGTATTAAAAGTAAAAAAGAATCCCAGCACGTAATGGATGATCAGCAATCGTTCTTATACGTGTATCTTTTACAGATGATAATCCTATACCACCTTCAAAAGTAAATCCTACGTTTTCCAACCCCGTAAAGAAAAACTCTGTTCCTAAGACTAAGTCAGCCTCAAATCCATTTTTTTTACCATCCACAGGGTTTTCAAATGTCACCAAACCTAACTGACCACCAGCGTAAAAGTGCAATTGATTTTCATGAAAAATCACATGGCGAATTCCCGCATTAACCTGAAATTTAGAATAATTTTTTTGAGTATCAACACCAAGACCGCCTGTAAAAGCTGATACATCACTCATATGATAAACCATGGCTAACGAAGGTAAGCTTTCTGAAGTGTTATCTTTGATTCCTACACCTAACCTTTTAGGCATAGGCTTAGCTATAGCCGAACACGATGCTAAGACAGTCGCTGTAACAACAATTGCTTTTAGAAAAGATGATTTTTTTATCATACTTCAAACTCCTTTAACTCTATCACACATAGGTTGACACTAGCCCTCGTACTTGTCAGCATATTTTCTTTTGACCAATAACATTCTCAAGAGGGAAAAAGCTATGAAAACAATCAATTATACCTTGAGTGCAATTATCACCGTATGTACGTTTATAAATTTCAATCTCCAAGCTCAAACACTCACGGCTGAGTTAGGTGATAAAAAGTTAGAAAATTACGCCTTAGCCAATAAATCTATTTACAAAGACAGTGGTGTCACCGCAGAACTCAAACCTACATCACACGGTATAAGACAAATTAAGGCTTTTGGTTTACTTCCAGTTAAAGTTTACAGTGCTCAACTTCTAGCCGCAAAACCCGAAAATCTTATTAAAGATGATTCAAAAATCATAGACTCCTTCGCAAACGCAGGGCCGGTTCAACTCAGACTGACTATGCTACGCGATTTAAAAGGCCAACAAATTTCTGAGTCCTTTATTAAAGCGTTAGAAACCAATGGCATAACTGAGCAAAACTACTCAGATCAACTCAAAACCGTGATGAGCGAAATCTCTTCAATTAAAGAATTTAAAAAAGGTGAGGTTTTTTCAATTGCTACGACATTTACAGCAGACAATGGCACAATGCTTTTACAAAAACCTGATAGCAGCATCAAAAAAATCACAGGAAATCCAGAGTTTATAAAAAATATGTTTTTGATTTGGTTTGGCAAACCAGTGGATGACAAGCTAGCTTCTTTAAAAAAAGAGCTCCTAAAATAATTTAAAAAAAAGAAGTCAAAACTTATCTAAGTTCTGATTTCTTTTTTATTAAAATCTAGCTTTACTTTATTTTTTTATAGCAAAACTTCTTTGATAGATAACTTTATTGTCTGCACTGCAAGTTAAATCAAACTTAAACTCCCCCTGAGTATTATCCAAGGTTATGATATTAAAATTATGCTTGCTCGTGGCATCTAATCGTCTTGGATTTTTTTTGCGATTGTGATTACCCATAACTGTAAAGCTATGCATTGCGCTCGATGTGATTTCAAAAGTTTGATACCCTAATACTTGTGGTTCAATTTTCATCGTTTCAGAAAAATGAACATCTCCAGAAACAAAAGCGACTGGGGCTTGTACTTTAGCAAGCTTTGCACAAAGTTGTTTGAAATTCGCAGGCTGAGCATACTCAAAGGCGTCTTTTTTCAAGTAACCACCGAAGAACTGGCTTCCATTCATAATCCAAGAAGGTGTTTTATCCTGAGTAAGGTGCTGAAATAAAAAATCCTCTTGTTCTTTTCCCCATTGTTCGGAGGCATTACGATGAAAACGAGAATCCATTAAGTGAAATCTATGGCCAAAAATTTTTAAAACTTGAGCCACACCAACTCCACGACGGTAATAAGTGTGCTCTGGATAAAGCCAAAATGCCGTAAACAGGTCTTTCATAAAATATTTAATTTTAGACGATCCATCAGCATTGTTATCACCAAAGTCATGATCATCCCAAACAGCTAATATAGGCGTAAGTTCTCTTTCTCTGAAAATTCCAATTTTAGAACGTGTTTCCGCATAACGCCCCCAATAACCGAGTTGTGTTTTGTCATTACGATTATCAGAATAACACGTATCTCCAATTAAAAATATCAAGTCTGGCTTGTAGCCTTGAAATGTCTTCCACATCTTTACACAGGCATTATCAAAAGAATCATTCATACAGCTGGCTATACCCAGCTTAGGATTTTTCTTTTTCGTGTCTAAAGATTTAAAAATTCTTTCATCCAATACTTTGTTCGCTGAGTTCACAATCCTCAACCTATAGGACTCACCCACCTTCAAAGAATTTACTCTGATTTTATCCATTCTCTGTGAAGCCCCGCTAACTGAGTACTCACTTATGACAACATACTGTAATTTACGGTTTTGACTGTCGACTACTTCGTAAGTTAAATTTTCTGTTTTACCTCGGAGAATATTAAAGTAAGTTACATCTTCAAATGTTAACCCCTGATGAATCGCGTAAACACCCCAATAAGTACTTTGCGCATTAGCAGTATAAACATCTGTATTAGAATGCATCTCATTTGTAAATGTTTGGTTAAATGCTTTTGCTGTCAAAGAGTCTAATGTAAGAGCGCTTGCTGAAACTAATCCTGAGAATTTTAAGAAACTTCTTCGTGAGTGAGACATGCTATACACCTTTGTTAGTAATGCTTCCCAAAGGTATCGGCATGGATCATTTTAAATATAACTAGACTGGACCGTATTAAGTCCTACGTATAGAGTAAATACTTTATTTTATAAATGCACGGATTGAACAGCAGATTCTTTTTCCGTAAGTTTTTTTTGGTTAAATTTCATTTCCCAATCATAAGCTGTTTTACAAATAAGTTCTAAATTATCATACTTAGGTGTCCACCCTAAAAGTTTACGTGCTTTTGTTGAATCAGCTACGAGCTTTTCAGCGTCGCCTGGTCGTCGTCCTGAGATCACCACTTTAAAATCATGACCACTGATTTTCTTAAGAGTGTTAATAACATCTAGAACAGAAAAACCTTTTCCATAACCACAGTTCATGACTGTTGACTCACCATCACGCTCTAAATATTTAACAGCTAAAACATGAATATCTGCCAAATCCTCAACATGTATATAGTCACGGATACACGTTCCATCAGACGTGTTATAGTCATTGCCGAAGACCTGCAATTGCTCTGAAAATCCTAAAGCAGCTCCAGCTCCCACTTTAATCAAATGAGTCGCATTGCGCGTACGTTGACCATTTTTCAAATCAACAGAAGCTCCTGCAACATTAAAATATCGAAGTATGACGTAATTCAAATCATAAGCAATGTGAGCATCATTTAAAATACCTTCGATAACAAGTTTAGACTTACCGTAAGGGTTTAACGGAGATGTCGGAGCACTTTCATCTATAATCATTTCTTCCGATCCATTACCGTATACTGCAGCTGTCGATGAAAAAACAATCTTATTTACATTTTGCTTTTTACAAGCTTCTAAAAGCATCAAGCTCCCTACAACATTATTTTCATAATACATATAGGGATGCACCACCGATTCACCAACTAATAATTTAGACGCAAAATGTACAACGCACTCAATATCATATTTAGCTAACGTCTCAGAAACTTTATCTTGATCTCTGATATCTCCTTCTACGAAGATGGCTTCTGCAGGAATAGCCTCTTTAAAACCTGTAGAAAGATTATCAAAAATAACAACTTCATAACCAGCATCTATAAATTTACGAGCCGTATGAGAGCCAATGTAACCAGCCCCACCTGTAATTAACACTCGTGTTTTTTCGGAACCTGCTGTTGCTGTCATTTTATCTCCCTCTACCTAAAAGCACTACAGATACAGTTTTGAGTAAAATTGTTAAATCCATTAAAAGTG
>JBKBTW010000118.1:0-8434 GCA_046291245.1 Pseudobdellovibrio sp.
GTTGGTTGAAAATAAGTTTGCTGAATGTGCTGATCCTGTATCTTTTTGGCAGTATTTACAGTGACATAAGAAGAAACTTTCAAGTACCCCCTGAATTTTAAATTCAACTTGTCCGCAAAGGCACGAGCCTAAATAATTATTTTTATGCATTTACATCACCTATAAAAGAAAAGAAGCTCTAAGATCAATAAAGTTACGACATATCGATGAAATCAAAGCTTTGTGAGCAATTATTTCTTTAAAACTATTTTTAAATCATAAGAGCTGTAAATTAAATCATTTTTTGAGTACCCTAATTTTTTTAAAAAATTAAAATCACTTCCATCAGGATTTTCATCATTCAGGGCTATTTCTGCCATAGCTTTGATTTTATTTTCCAAAGTGACTTCGTAAAGAGCTGTTTTTTTATTTACATTTAAAAATCTATCAAATTTTATTGATATTAAACTATTATGTCTTAAAGTTTTGTCTAACTCATCATTTTTTTTAAAGTTAATTCTGAAAAGGTCAAATTTACTATTTACGAGGTTGAATACAGATATTTCATGAGTGAGAGTGAAGCCTGAATTTTTAGTTTTTCTTTGAATCCAAGTTTTTGCGTTATAAAAAGTTTTGTTTTGTCTTAAAAGGTATGCTTTTTTGTGGCGCTCATCTCTAATTGCTTTAGATATTTTTTTGTAAAGCTCTTTTGTTACATAATGGTGTGTATACTGTTCAAAACGAGTAGGTGTAAATGTATTTTGTATTTGAAGTTGGTGTTCGATGAGAGTGTTTTTATTTGCAAAATCAAAAAGAACCCATTCGTAACCATTAAATGCGACTTGCTCACCATTAAAATCGCCTATATTCTTATACATCCAAGTTGACCTAGCAAATTTTAACAATTGTTCATCAATAATTTTTTTATCTTTTTCGTTAATCATATTAGTGTTGTAGTTCTGTATGTAATCAACAAGTAAAAATTTTACATCTATTTTTTCTGTGATTAAAAAATAGGGTATTAGGCTTTTATCTAGAAATATTTTTGGAACTTTTATGTTATTTAAGCTGAGTTCATTTTGAAGTTTAATATAGTCATCAATGAACCATGTTGTAAGTATTGGATTTTTATGATCTGTGTTTATAGAAAGTTCATATTCAATTGGAACGCGTAAAGCATATCCGTCGGTTGTTTCGAATACAAAAGTAGTTTCTCCGTTTCCTAAAAAATTTCTCACTTCAACTGATCTGTTGTTTGGGAAGATAATTTCTACAGTTTTACCTAATTTTAAAGTATTAATGATTTTACTAAGAGTTTCCTGATAATTTACGATCGGTTGAGCGTCGTTATAGAGCGCAACAGATGCTTTTTGTATTGATAAAAGTATCTGGGATGAAGATGGCTTTGATATTTTATCTTCAAATAAATTAAAACATTGATTATGAGTTGGATAAGCATTGTGAGCTCTAGAGGATAAGCTAACTAAAAGTAAAAAAAATGACAAATATAAGTTGTTCCAAAAGATTGAAATGTGAAATTATATACAAAATACTTGCCACGTTTTATTAACATTATATCCAATATAATTGCTTTGGCTGTTCTTAAGTTTTACATGTTCTAAAAAATGTCATTGTATAGTTTTTAAATTAGCGCTTTTTAAAGTATTTGATAGGTACAACTAACATTCCAAAGTTACATCCATCTTCTTTTTTTGGATTCATATGGTGAATTTTATGTGCTGAGTTTACCCCTCTAAAGTACCAGTTATTTTTAACTTTGAAAATTTTCCATCTTCTATGGATAATAACTTCGTGTATAAAAAAGTAGGCTGCTCCATAGGCCATTATCCCAAAGCCTATGGCGCCAAGAGTTGGTATTTTATAAATGCTATCAAACAATATAAATAAAAAACTGGGGACTGCAAAAAATAGAGCAAAAAAATCATTGAGTTGATATGCTCTATCTTTTGGAGGATTATGGTGATCGTAATGGAGATTCCATAAAAAACCATGCATTACATATTTATGCAAAAACCAAGCAGTGAACTCCATTACGATAAATGTCGATAGTAATATGGTTATGTAAATAAGCGCTGACACAATTTATTTCCTTTAATTGAATTTATTAAATCCTGTTTCATTATCATGTACAGAATCAAACCTTGGCATAGCATAACGTTAGTTGCCAAAAAAAACACGGCTTCTTCGATTGGTAAATAAGAGAACTTTATTCCTAGTGTTTGAGAATCTGATATTGCCCAGATATTTCTATATATAGCGTAACCATCAACTACCCATAAATAAAAAGTAGGAGGCAACAGTGCAAAAATATAGACTTTTATATTTTTTATAAGATGTTGTCCTCCTACTGTCCATTGCAATATAAAAACAGGTAAAGCCCAAACGAGTATGAGAGCCAGATATCGACTTTTCTCTCTGTAAAGTAAAAATAGACTTAATATAAATAAACACATTAGTGTGCTTAGAATTATATATTTAGGTTTATGTGAGCTTGTATGTTTAGATAGTTTGAATCTATTGAAAATAAATAAGCACCAGCTTGAGGTTAGAACTGTCTGTAATATAAAAAAACAGTATTCTTCAAACGGAACATAACCAATGCGAAAAAGTATATTGTGTTCTTCGTAGCTCCAGACACCTGTTTTAACTAAATAGTTATCCCAAGGTGTAGTATAAATTAGAGCCATAAACATTAAAAACAGGCAGGCTTCTTTTATATCTGATTTCAGTAAAGATTTTGTTTTTGTGTAATAAATTAAGCCCGTAATAACTAAAGGAATGATAAATATTATTAAGAATTGTAAATAGGTCATAAGGAAACCTCGATTGCTTGCTGTTTGCGTGTAAGCCAGAATGATGGTTTTAATGTAAGTGGTAAAATTTTAAATAGTATTAAAATTTTTTCTGTCCAGTTTAGGTAAAAGCGACCTTTTAAGACATCGCAGTCGTTGCGGATTATTTTAAGACCAATATGTCTATATAGTTGACCAGCTAGTAGAATAACAAATCTGCAGCGTAGGGGAATATAAGCTAATCCCTGAAAACCAGTTTTATATAAATTTTCGGCTAACATTAAATATTCGTATACGAGGTGTTTAAGTTGATTAGGTGTAGGACCATTTTTTTGAAGTTGTTCTAATGTGAGATTAGCTTCTTTTATTTTATTTTCTGGTAAATATACTCGTAGTTTAAGAGCATCTTCTAGTATATCTCTGCATATGTTGGTGATTTGCATGGCTTTACCTAATGCAATGGCATGTTCATGAGCCGCTGGATCTGTTATTTTCATCAGTGGATTCATCATGAGACCAACAACTCCAGCTACGCAGTAGCAGTAGTGGTCTAATTGTTGTTCGTTTAGAATAGGCTTTTGAAGGGCATCCCATTCTGCTCCATGAATCAAATCAAGTAAATGTTTACGCTGAATTCCTTTTGACTCAAGAAGTTTAATTTTTTCCTGAGTTGAGTTGTTGATATTAGGATCATGTAAAATTGCTTTAATTTTACTGATTTCTAGTTTTGCTTCAATCGGGTTTAATTCATCAGCACAGTCATCAACGTATCGACAAAAAGCGTATAAATCTGCAATGGCACTCAGCTGCTGTTTTGGCAAAAAACAACCAGCAAAGTAAAAGCTTTTGCCATTTTTGGCCAGAATTTTTATATTAGAGTTATTATTCATTTTAACTCCAGCTCATAATCTCGGTGGAGCGAGGTACAACACGTTCAATAACTTTTGCAGAGTTTAGGACTCCTGGGACTCCAGCTCCGGGATGAGTATTTGCTCCTACAAAGTATAATCCAGCTACATCTTCTGATTTATTGTGAAATCTAAAATATGCAGATTGGGAAAGAGTAGGTTCAATACCAAACGCAGCTCCATGTTCACTTTGTAATTCTTTTTCGAAATATTGAGGAGTGATATCAAGCTGTACATCTAAAGATTTATTTAGCCCTGGTAAATAATTTTTGTCTAGCCAGTTGAAAATACTTTCTTTATATTGTTGCTGGATTTCATTCCAATTTACACCGCTTAGATTGTTTGGCACGGGTGCAAGGACATAGAAGCACTCTTTACCATCAGGAGCCATACTCTTATCTGTTCTTGTTGGTGCATGAAGATATAGACTAAAATCTTGAGGAAGAATTTTTTTTCTAAAAATATCATTGAGTAAGCCTTCATAGCGTGGCCCCATTAATATGGTGTGGTGCTTGATGTTAGTGTACTCTTGATTTGTGCCAAAATAGGATACATAAAGACTCATTGAGTGAGATTTGAGTTTAAGCTTCCAATCACTATGGGTTTTGCGGTCAGTGTTTTTAATCATATCTCTATAGACACGCACAGGGTCAGCATTCGAGACTAAAATATCACACGGATAGTGTGTTTCATCTTGCGTTACTACGCCATGTACTTTTCCATTTTTGACATCAATTTTTTTCACAGACTTATTAGTTAATATGCGGGCTCCTTTTTTTGTTAGTAATCTTTCAAAGGCTTTAACGAGTTGATTTGTTCCGCCCTTGACAAAATGTACGCCCCATTTTCTCTCGAGCCAGTGTATTAGTAAATAAATAGATGTAATTTTAGTTGGATCACCTCCAACAAGTAAGGGTTCAAAGCTAAACGCTTGACGTAGCCTTTCGTCTTTTATGTAGTTTGAGACTAGTGAGTAAACACTCTTGTGATTTTGCAACTTAACCATGCTAGGAATTACGCGTAGCATAGATGCAACTGTATCAAACGGTTGATCTGCAAGTTGAGTATAGCCAATATCAAAAATTCTTTCTGCATGGAGAGCAAGTTTTTTATAGCCATCAACATCAGTGGGACTTAATTCATGAATATTTTGTAATAATCGTTCTTCATCTCCTACATAGTCAAAATGTGTCTTGTCATCAAATACAATTCTGTAGAATGGATCGATTGGTAGCAGGTCGTAGTAATCTTTTGGGTTTTCACCAAGTAACTGAAAGAGCTCATCTATAAGATAAGGTGCTGTAATAACTGTAGGTCCTGCATCAAAAGTATAGCCCTGTTGTTGAAATACGCCAGCTCTTCCTCCTAATTGATTTCTGGCTTCAAGCAGTGTTACCTCATAGCCTTTATTTAAAAGGCGAGCTGCTGACGCTAGTCCTCCAAAGCCTGATCCCATAACAATAGCTTTTTTCATATTTCCCTCTTGGTGTTTTCGGTTTGAAATAGTCGATCCATAAAACAATAATATAAACCATAATTAGATTTAAAATACTGATGATGTAAGGCGTGGTGAGTTCCGGATATAAAATATCTAGTGATGGCCGTTGATCTTATAAGTTCTACACCGAGATGGTTTGATATCGCGCTTAAGGTCATAAACATCATGTACGTGATTAAAATAATTGGGTGAATAGGTAAGATAATAACCGCAAGTGGTAAAAATGCTGCAAGAATAAAGGCTTCAAATGGATGAAAACTAAAAGAGGCCCAAGGACTTGTATTTATTGATAGATGATGTATGTGATGAACATGTTTAAATACTGATTTTAAATGCATCCATCGATGTGTAAAATAAAAATATACTTCATGTAGCAATGAGATAAGAATAAAGCTTAAAGGTAAATATAAATAACTATAAGTATCAATTTTGAGATATATCTTAGTGTAGCCCTGTTGCCACAAGACACCCATTATAATTCCAGCTAAAGTAAATATAAGGCTTGATAAGATTGAATAATAGATTTCATTTTGAATCTGTTTTTTTGAAAAATTGCCTTTATGAAGATAAGACTTTTTTTGACTATTTATCTTCCAAAAATATAAATAAAATGGGTATACGCTCAGTGCGTAACGTATAATAATAAAGGCATATACAACAATAAAGGCTTTAAAAAAATTACCTCCAGTAAGTAAATCAACTGGCAAATAGGATTCAATTTTTTCGTAGTGACTGATTTTAAGTTGATCCATATTTTATTACACCAGCGATCTCAATTTGATTAATCATATTGGAGGTAAATTTTTCTAATTGAGGGTTGTTTTTTAGAATATCTAAATTGAAAATTTCATTTTTCAGTTTATCAATTTGGTTAATGCAATTAGTTGTTGTTTTTTTTGAGGTAAAAAGTTCTTCTATATAACAGATATCATTAGTCGTTGTGAGTTCGCGAGGTTTAGTGAGTATTTTTTTTAATATTTCAAAATCATTTGGATAATGAAGGATATGTGTTGCGACAAGAAAACTGACCTTTCCTTCCTTGATATCTCCGCCCTTGGTAAGTCTTTGTTTGTCTCCATAGAGATCGATAATATCATCATGCATCTGAAATAAAATTCCAAGTTGGCTAAAAAGCTCATGAACTTCATTATTTTTAAACGGTGTGTTGTGGGAGATACTGTTTATACCTAGAGCTAAATCAGAGAAGAGGGCTGCTGTTTTAAGCGTGATGCATCTAATGTAATTTTCGTACAAATTTTTCGCTGATGAAAGAGTGTTGATCTCGAACTCTAAGCTTTGTCCGGAAACAATTGTGCAAGCCATTTTAGAGTATATAAGCAGTAATTGATTTTTCTGTGTTGGCGGTAAATGGCTATTAAGTACAGGTTGTATAGCTGAAAGCATAAGGAAATCGCCTGCGTTGATTGAATGATTATCTCCATATATTGTCCATAAGGTTGGACGACCTCTACGGAAAGAATCGCGGTCTTGAATATCGTCATGTATAAGTGTGGCATTATGTAAAATTTCACATGAGCTTGTCCAGGCGGTTAGTGAGTCTAGTTCTGTATGTGTTAGCTTTGAAAATTCATACGCCAATAAAGTGCGAATCATCTTTCCTGTTGCTTCAAAATGGTTAAACACCATGTCTTTTAAAATTCCAGATGTTTTATCTGTAATAGTTTTTTTGATTAAGTTCTGAACTTGTAGTTTGAATGTAGAGTAATCTTCAGGGAAGTTGAACAACTGAAGCTGATTGTTGTGTTTCATGAAGTCTCCTTTTTTAATCGATATATATTGAATATGATATAATTTATATTTTGTATAGAAAAAACTATACAAAATATAAATATATGATAAAATATATTCGGGTAGACAATATGAGAAATGATAAATGGTACACCATATCAGAAGTGATTAAACTTACAGGAGCTACCGAGTTTTTGCTCAGAACTTGGGAGTTAAGGTATGGCTTAGTCAAGCCTAACAGAACCTCTACAGGGCGTCGCTTGTATGGGGCTGAAGATGTTATGAGGGTTTCTAAAATTATTCTATTAACTCAACATGGACATAAGATTAGTCATATTGCTAAGTTAAACCTAACAGAGCTAAACAAATTAGAAATGGAGCTTTTTTCTGAAAGTGAAAAACTAGGTCTTTCTTCAGACTTTAAGAGCGAAGTGAGTGAAGTTTTTAAAGCGTTGAGTGCTACGGATTGGTTTGTAGTTAAGGCTATTTTTGAAAGTCAGCGTAATAAACTAAAACCGGTGGATTATATTAATAATTTTATATTACCAGTGTCACAAAAAATGTCAAATCAATCAATCAATCAGTCAATCGATCTTATACAAGAACATATTTTAAGTTCGCTTATAAAAGAAAATTTATATTCTTTAAAGACTAAAACGATAAAAGCATACAGTAAAATCAAAATACTATTTGCGACTGTTGAGGGTGATCACCATGATATAGGTTTACTTATATCAAAATCACTAGCTGAGGCTAAAGGTTTTCAAGTTATGTATTTGGGAAGTCACGTGCCAAAAAAAGAACTGGCTGAGTCCTGTTTGCGTCTAAAACCAACTCATGTGGTGATTGGGACGACCATCAGCGCAGAACAATCGACTCAAGATCATCTTTTGAAATATGTTAACTTTGTAGATCGACATATACCTGAAAAGATACAGATTTGGTTAGGTGGATATAGTGCGCAGAATTTATCGCTCAATTTGCAGAGGTCATTTAAAGTTATTAAAACTATGTCTGAATATATTCAAGATTTAGATAATCTAAAAAGGGAATTAATATGAAATTTTTGATAACAGGTGTAACAGGTCTTATCGGACAAGAGTTGTGTTTAAGGCTTTTAAAAGAGGGGCATGAAGTATATGGTATAACAAGACAGAAGAACTTTGCACTTTTACCTCAGAAAAATGTTATCAATTTAGATTTAGAGTCTGAGTTCCCTAGTGATATTGTTAAAGGATATGATGTTATAATTCATTTGGCAGGTTATCCTGTCGCTGATGAGTATTGGAGTGCGAGTGTTAAAGAAAAGATTAAGTCATCTCGTGTTTTAGCCACTAAAAACCTAGTTAATGCTTTAAATAAGTTAGAAGTTCAGGATAAACCTAAATTTTTTGTTGCAGGAAGTGCTATAGGGATTTATGGAAAGGGTTATTTAGCAGATGTGACTCGGGATTGGGAAGAACAATCCCTGTCTGTTAAAAATGTCC
>JBKBTW010000119.1:0-8378 GCA_046291245.1 Pseudobdellovibrio sp.
CGAAAGTCAAAAAATCGGGAAGAAAAAATGAAAACTCTACACTAAATTATTGCGTCAAACTTCCGGAAAGAAAAAAGCTAGACATTACCAATGCTGCCTTTTTCATTTTCATACCAAACCTCCGTAAATATCGTCTAATTTCTATAAAATTAATACTTTTGAATTAAAATCGAAGTATTTCCTAAACCTAACCTTGCGATAATTGTTCCAAATTTGATTTGGTTTAATTTACTTTGAAGCTTGAAATATGAATAAAGAATTAACATCAGAGTCACTAATAGTCTCTGTCAAAAAAATTGACAGTACAAATACTTTTCGGATCTAAGTTTTTAATCTTTTGTCTCTCGTAACCACTTTAAGTATTCAGAAATGTTTTTTTCAAATCCTTTTTGTGAGGGCTCATAAAACTTTTCCTCTTTAAGAGCTAAAGGCCAATATCTTTGTGCCACATATCCTTTAGGGTAAGAGTGCGGGTATTTATACCCTTCTCCTTTATAACTAGAACGTAAATATAAAGGAATCTCTGCCGTACCTGTTTTTTTAACATAATCTATTGCAGAGTTAATGGCGACATAGGCTCTATTTGATTTTGGACATGAAGCCAAATAAGTGATTGTTTGCCCGAGAGTAATACGCCCTTCTGGCATACCTATAGCTTCAATAGCCTGCAAACATGAGACAGCCATCGTTAAAGCACGTGGATCGGCATTGCCAATATCCTCACTTGCAAAAATAATCATACGTCTGGCGATGAACACAGGATCTTCTCCACCCTCTAGCATTCTTGCGCAGTAATACAAAGCCGCATCAGGATCAGAACCTCGAAGACTTTTAATAAATGCAGAAATACAGTCATAGTGCTGATCTGATTTTTTATCGTAAGACATCATCTTACGCCCCATAAGCATCTCTAAATTATCTAATGAAAGTGGAAAAGGATCTTCATCCGTTTTAACAGAATAAAACTTCGTTACTGTATCAAAAATATTTAGTAATCTTCTTGCATCGCCATCAGCCGAATCGATCAAAGAGTCTAGCGTTTCTGGCAAAAATAAGTCTAATAAATTTATATTTAATTTTTCAGAGGCTTTGTTAATAATTTTTCTTAAAGAATCCGAAGTGAGTTTTTTAAATTCAACAACTTGGCAACGACTTAATAAAGCTTTATTTAACTCATAGCTTGGATGCTCTGTTGTTGCTCCAATCAAATAGACATCGCCTTTCTCTACATAAGGCAATAAAACATCTTGTTGCGACTTATTGAATCTATGAATCTCATCAACAAATAAAACTGTTTTACGATTGTACTGTAATTTCTGAGTACGACCTTCTTCACAGGCTGCTTTTAAATCTTTAACACCTGCATCAACGGCATTAAGTTGCATAAAGTGAGCCTGAGTCACCCGTGCTAAACTCATAGCTAAACTTGTTTTACCTGTTCCTGGTGGGCCCCAAAAAATTAAATTTAGAAGCTGTTGGCTTTTTAAAATCCTGTACAAAGCCGATTTATTAGAAAGAAAATGTGACTGCCCGAGAATCTCCTCGAAGTTTTGAGGTCTAATTCGTTCAGCTAATGGTAGCATTTCTGGATCGACTGAAGATTGAAATAAGTCCTGACTCATAAGACTTTTTATCGCTGTTTTACCTATTTTAACAAGTCATTAATCCGATCAATAAATGAATCAAGTGAAAATGGTTTAGTAATAAACTCTGTTATTTGAGCATCTTGAATTTGCTGTGGCGTGATATCTGCAAACCCAGATATCATCATAAATGGAATTTTTAATCTCAGCTCTTTATTAACCATTAAGGCTAACTCTAAACCATTTTTATCAGGCATTCTCATATCTGACACAATTAAATCAATTACGGGCACATCAGCTTTATTTAAATACTTTAAGGCATCATCTGCACGCTCAAAAGAAGACACTTGAAAACCTTCTAACTCCAAAGTCTCTTTTAAAACCTCTAGGAGATCCTTTTCATCGTCTACAATTAATATATGCTTTAAAGCCATGTTTAATTGTTATTTAATACAGAAAAGATAACAAGATTTTTTTAGATCTCAAGCTCTATATGAATACAATGTTCCTGAATACGCCAGACTTTCAGCTTGTGTTTTAAAACAAAATAAATTTAATAGTTTTTTAACATGATTACCGCAACCAACGCTTATTTAACTGAACCGAAACTGTGGAACTTAATGAAGTATTTCTTGGAGTGCCAAGCCACGTTTGATTTGAATAACTTACAGTTACACCTGATAAATCCGTCATCATGTAACTGTATCCTAAATTTAAGCTTGTGACATTCTCAATGGCTCCATCATGATAAGATTCCGTTTGAATCGTTTTATAGTGCGTCTTAAAAGGACCTTCATAACTATGAGTGAGTCCAAAACCAATCCTAGATTTATCCCAGTTATACCCCATACCTGCTTGTAACACGGCTCCTAGAGAATGACTAATATCAACTGTCGCTCCATTGTTTTTAGACTTTGTGGAATTTAAATAATGATGGACCTCTGAAGATTGCACAAAATCAAAGTTCTTAAAAACTTTAACAAACACCAACCCTACTGATACCCCCCATAAACCTCTGCCTCGACTATCTAATCCACCTATTTCTGATTCATACTTAGATTTACCTGTTGGTAAGATCAATGCAGAGTACACAAAACCTTTAGGTTTCCAAATGTTGTACTCACGCTCTGGTAAAAACTCATAACCTACTGTTGTTTGCATATCGGCCAATCCCGATGATGTCTCTCCCATGTAGGATCTATTAACAACAGGAATGGACAAACCCGCCTGAAGATCATTGTCCCACACATACGTGTAATCAATTTTAAATGTATTTATTTTTTGATTATTTTTACTTTTGTACCAAAACCCATCACCATCCACATTATCCACAACAATTTCAGCTTGAGAAAATGTTGAGATAATTTGAGATCGGTCATCCGTTGTGATTAAAGTTGGCACTTGTGAACTTCCGCCACAACAAGCGGCTGCATAACTTTTATTTGAAGCCATAAAAGTTATAAGTCCTATTAATATAAATAAAAAATTAATGAAGCGTATATTCACCTTTAGCCTCATCTAATATTTGATTATTGGAGTTTCTTAGTTCAAAACGAATATCCCATTTCCCCATCATGATAAAATTAACATTGCGAACTCTGTACGTTCCTACATCAAGCTTATCAACGCTTGTTGGAACTGATCCATGATCCATAGATGGATCGGGCATCCATAAAACAACACTCAGGGTAGAATCAGGTATATCAAAATAAACCAACGATTGATCAAGTAAATTTAGTTTATAAACTTTGACTATTATTGTCGTGTACACACCCTCTGTAGGTGCACCACTTTCAAAGTACCATCTTAAACAGGCTTGCTGATTGACGAGCGGTAATTGGCAACTCACATTTGAGTCCGAAGATGCCCCATGATTATCCTGCTCACCCTGCGCTGTATAATATTTAGGCTTAGCACAACCCAAAACAAAAATGGAAATAACTAAATTAAATAAAATTGTCATATAAAATTTCATATAAATAATTCACTTCAAATATCTAATTAAACGCATTAGTTTTTTTCTCGCAATATAACACACCCTAAACTTCGCATATCCGTATAACGAGGCTCTTTACCATGACTTACATCCTCTAAAACTTCTCTTAAATATTTTTTAACATCATCGGAAAAGTGACTAGAGGATGAAACACCACCTTTATAAATAATTTGTCCTTGAGAATTAACAACAAAAGCATGCGGTGTCTTAAAAGCTTTAAACTCATCTGCGATTAAAGCCCCTTTATCTTCTAAAACTGGAAACTTTAAATTTTGCTTTTTAAAATAAATTTTCGCTTCCTCTAAAGACTCATTTTGATTGGAGTGAACTGCGATAAATTGAATATTTGAGTAATTCAAAGCTAAGGATTTTAGTTCCTCGATGTGACTATTTGAGCACGGACAACGTGCTGATAAGAAAACAACCACTGATGCTATTTTTTCTTGGGTTACGGGTCCCTGCCCCGATTTTATTTTTAAAATAATTGTTTCCTCTTGCTGTTTATCACTTAGTAAGTCTACCGCTTTTAAAGTATCGATAGCAAAAGACTTAGAATGCAAAAAAACCAGACATAACAAAAAAATAATTTTAGATATTTGAGGGATTATATTAGAATGTTTCATGCTTAGGCTCACTGTTAACATAAGTCAGTTAAATCTTACAGCAACATTTAGTTGCTAATACACTTTATACGTGAATTTTTATATGTACGCAGTATATTGCATTTTTAAGTACGCAGTATATTAGGTTTATTTATGCACAAACTATTTTAAACATACCTTAGCTTAAGAAAACGCCCTATCCTTAAGCAGGGTAAATACATATAAATTAAAAGGAGAAAACGTGATAAATATTAAAACAACTGCATTAGCATTTGCTACTCTTGCGTTCTTAAGCCTACCGCAATTGTCTGTAGCTTTGACTCATGAGCATCCTCTTGATGAAACGCCATCTCAACAAGAAGATTTAATTATAGGTTGTACATCTGAACAAAACTATTGTGCTCAAGTGGTGTTTGCCACATCTCCAACATCGCGCTCAGAATCTGAGTTTATAGTTAAGTTTATCAAAACTCCAAGTACCATTACCCCTGAAAACGTCAAAGTAATTTTATGGATGAATATGGGGCATGGTGGACACGGATCAGCTCCAGTTGAAATCAATCGTTTATCAGAAAATGAATATCACATCACAAAAGCTTATTTTGTGATGTCTGGCAAGTGGGAGATTAAAATAAATTTTACATCTTCTGAATCTGATATCAAACAACAAATCATTCTACCTGTTGTCATCAAGTAGTTCATTGAATAACAAAGAGACCTGACTATTAAAACATGGAGTCTCTTTGTCTTATTAAACCTTGTCGTTTATTTTAAAATTATTTTTCAACTGTATTTAAAAAAAAATACAGTTATAGACCAAGCTATCGACAGATAAATATTTCATTTACCATTTTTATTTTGAATCAGAAAAAAAAGATCGACTAATTTTTAAACGTTTAAACTTATACACTCTTGCAAGAGTTACATTATTTTTCGAATTTACATTAAGTTCATCGTTAAGATCTAGATAAGAGTACCATTAAGTCAAAAATTTAACTAAAGCATAAGCCGGTTTAATTATCCTTAACTAAAAAGGCTTTTATGAAAAAACTTATTCTTATAAATATCTATTTTCTAACTTTGCTTACTGGCTTTAAAACATATGCTTTAGAGTTAGCACCAGAGCAATATCCCTTTCCCACTAAAAACGCATACTTGGCTACTGTACTATCTGTATTTAGCCCGTATGAGGACGTTTATAAGCAATGGAATTTAAAATATCGAACTGATCGCAAGAGAATTAAAGCCGTAAACTACACACCTGCCGTGTCAGTTTCTGCTTATGTACAACCTAAAACAAAAGCTCCACTTCTTATCATTATACCGGGCGTTGGTGGGGAGGGTAAATCTGCCCTTTCTATGGCTATAGGTAATGCCTACATTAAGCAGGGTTACCACGTATTAGCTTTACCCAGCAATTTGTCATGGTCTTACTCTGTAAGCGTTTCTGAACAGGCCGCCCCTGGTTATATGCCTCGTGATTCAGTTGAATATTACAATCTGATGAAATGGATATTAAATTATGCTCAAACTAAAAAAGGCATGGATTATTCGTCGATTACAGTTTTAGGCTACTCAAATGGAGGCTTACTGGCTGCATTTTTAGCTACGCACGATAAGATGCAACAAAATCCTTTATTTAAAAAAATACTTCTTATTAATCCTGCTATGGATGTCATGTATGGAGTACAAAAGCTAGATTACATGAACGATGTCATAGGATCTAAAATAGCTCCTGCAAAAAAGGATTTTATCATGGGCGCAATATTAGCAGAAGCAGAATCTATTATCGACTCAAAGCAAGACCCTATAAATGCATTAAATAGCTTTATGCAAAAGTATAAATTTAAAGAGCAGCACGTTCAGTGGCTCATTGGGAGTGAGTACCGTAAAAGCCTAGCCGCTATTGTTTTAGGAACTCAATTCATAATTGATCGAGGGCTTTTAACAGAACCCTATTCTAACTATGTTTTAAACTCAAGAACTGAACAAAGCTACAAAGTTAGCTTCGCTGACTATATCAACAAAGTTGTGATCCCTTCTTTACCAAAAAGTGAACGAGCTAAAGATGTTTACTATGAATCAAGCATATATTCTCAAATGACAAAGTTAAAAAAAGATAGTCGTGTTTTTGTATTTACTAACACAGATGATTTTATTATAAAACCTTCAGATGTCGAGTTACTCAAAACATCGTTTAAAGACAGACTCACTCTTTTCCCTTTTGGAGGACACTTAGGAAATGCCCTAGCTCCTCTAAATATTGAAATGTATCTAAAGGCTTCTCAGTAAATAATTCCGTAATAGCTTAAACAAGTTTAATTTTTTATGACCTGTTTAAGCTGTATAAATTTATGACAGCCTTATATTTTCTATATGCGTAGTATTTAAAATTATATATACAGTATATTAATTTAATATATACGCCGTATATTGAGTTTATCTCACAACTTTTTTGACTTTATCTAATGATACACATACAAGTACTGTCATGAAAAAAATTATATCTAAATTAACTATTTCTTCTCTTATCACTTTTATTTTTGTTTGTACGCAAACCTCTCCAGCAAATGCCATAACATTTAAAATCATTGGTAAAAATCAAGAGTTGCTATTTTCTACAACTGAAAATGTAGACTTAAATACAAATGTTGGCCAAATATCTTTAAACTTACTTAAAAAATACAATATTGCGCATACTGGATCTGAGTATGGTTTAGCCTCTATCTACAACATAGGCTCTGATGTTGATGTTATAACTGATTTTAAAATGAAAGCGTATGGTTGGTGTTTTTCTCTAGATTCTAAAGTTCCTGAAACTATGACTGATGCTACTTTTATTAAGAGTCAAAAAACTGAAGTGACATGGTTTTATGGATATGCTCTATTTTATTTAAATAGATGGTTTAATCAATGTACGCCTCATGGAAAATAAAATAGAAAATAGAGTAAAAAAAATTATTTGCAGCGAATGCCAACAAACATTCACGTGTGAAGGCTCTGATATCAAGTCAAAAGATGACTTCAATTGTTGGTGCAAATTATACACTTTAAATTCAGAGATACTTAAAAACCAAGACAGTTGCCTTTGTCCAAGCTGTCTTAATAATTTTTGTTCCGATGAAAACAAAAAAGACACTTATTTTGACGCAGAAGGCCTAATGGTTTTCACTAAGCACTATCTCCTTAAACGCGGCTTCTGCTGCGGCAATAACTGCAAACACTGCCCTTATTAGCCTCATAATCTCCCATTAAATACACGAACTTACTTAAGTTATTTGTAACTTGATATTTAGCTCTAACTTTTATTTAACTTACTTCATTTTGACACCATTCCAGATAGAGGTATCAAAAGTTTTTACATTTCTATCTTATTTACAGCTCACTAAATAAAAAATTGCTTTTTTTATTACCCCTCACTATAACCGTCGACGACGAAAGGCAAAAAACATGCAAAAAAAATTAGTAAACACATTGAGTCTTATAGTAATGGCATTAACAGTATCTGTTTCCGCGCAAGCAGTTATCTCGCACGCTCCGGTAGCTAAAGCTACTCAAGAGAATGCATTAGATGATTTAGATCCAAGAGCAGAAAATATCGACGAAATTTTATCTGAAATGGATCGTCAATATACATTAGAAACTGGTCTTCCAGCTTTTGTAGCTCCTAAATTTTCTGAGGCTCCTAAATGCAGAAAATTTGATTGTCCATTATATGCTATAGTAGATAAATCGACTCAAACTCTTAAATTGTACGTAAGAGGAAGTCTTGAGTACACTTGGTTAGTATCGACTGGTGTTGCTGGACACGAAACTCCTAACTGGGAAGGACACCCTAATGGTCGTATTTACCAAGCTTATTCTTCTAAAAAATACCCAGGTGGTGATTACAAAGGTTTAGGAAACATGCCTTACGCGGTTTTCTTATTCGGTGGATTTGCTATTCATGGAACAACAGTTGGTAACTTTGCTAAACTTGGTAAGCCAGCTTCTCACGGTTGTATCAGATTACACTCTGAAAACGGTAAAATCTTTAATCAATTAGTACGTCAATTCGGTGTTCAAAACACTTGGGTTTCTATCACGAACTAATTTAATTACACAACGAGTGTATTGTAGATTTTAAACAAAAAAAGCCGAGATTATTCTCGGCTTTTTTTTATTTAAATTTAGTCCCTTTAGAATTTATAAATCTAC
>JBKBTW010000120.1:0-5595 GCA_046291245.1 Pseudobdellovibrio sp.
AACAACAGCAGGTGATGAATCAGTAAGACTCACTTCTAAATCAGTGGCATAGGCCTTTAATTGGCTACTGGCTGCTTCCAAAAGCACGTTCACTAGTACAGGCATGGTGTTGCGTTTTTCTACGATATTTTGAGTTCTACCGATTAAAGCCAGTAAATCTTTTTTTTGAATTTCTATCTTCATTTTAAAGCCTATACTCTTTCTTTTTATATGCGTTTTTTTAAAAATTAATTTACCTAATAATATATATATAAAAGGTAGTAGTAGTAGTAGGGACTGTTAATTTCCGTAAAACTTATTTAAAGTATTGAATCTTCTATCCTTTTCGTGTGGAAAACTCAACCGTTAGCTTCATGCTTAAATTCACTTAATTTGTGGAAAAGCTAATCCACAAATTAATACAAAAGTTTTCCACAACACAATCCACAATCCACAATCTATAAACCTGTTATATTGTGGATTTGGTTGATTAACTCATCGATATCACTCTTAAATTGTAAATCCTTGGTCTGTAGATTCTCCACTTTTGACAGTGAATTAATCACAGTTGTATGATCTCTTCCGCCAAAAGCTTTACCAATCTCTACAAGAGACTTATCTAAAAATTTCTTGATCAAAAACATAGCGATTTGTCGTGGAACTACAATTGGTTTAGCTCGGCTGCTCGATTTCAAATCAGTGATTCTAATTTTGTAATATTCAGCTACTATGCGAAGAATCTCATCAATAGTGATTGTCGTATTATTTTCATGATGTGATAAAATTTTACGCGCTAACTCTAAATTAATAGATATACCCTGCAACTCTGAAAACATTTTAATTTTTTTAAGATTACCTTCTAGCTCACGAATTGATCTTTTGGATATCCGTGCTAAGTATTGAATAGTGTCTTCAGGTATTCTTAAGTTTGTTTTTTCAGCTTTGTAACGTAATATGGCTATCCGTGTTTCTAAATCAGGCATTGTAATATCTGCAATTAAACCACGCTCTAAACGTGTACGAGAGCGATCTTCTAGATCTAGGATGTCTTTAGGCATACGATCACTTGCTAGAATAACTTGCTTTTTTCTTTCAATAAAAGTGTTAATCGTGTGAAAGAACTCCTCTTGTACCGCTTGACCACGTTCTATGTATTGCACATCATCTACCACAAGAACTTCGCAACTTTCTCGATATTTTAATCTGAATTTATCCATTTCTTGTCTACGTATAGATTGAACACATTCATTTAAAAATTTTTCTGCACTCGTATAAGTTATACGATAATGGGGATATAAGGTTTGAATTTGATGAATTGCCGCTTTAAGTAAATGCGTTTTACCCATACCTGATGGTCCATATATAAAGAGGGGATTGTAATCATCGGCTCCAGGATTTTGAGATACATTATATGTAGCCGCATGAGCAAACTCTGAGTTTTTACCCACAACAAAAGTAGAGAAAGTAAATTCTTCACTTAAAAATTCACTTTGCGCTTTTGCTTGAGGTTGGGTTTTTGCCTGCGAAAGTTTATTTTGTATTTGGGCTAATTCATCAGAGTTTTGTAAAGCATCTTGCAATGAAGTGTTATAATCGAATGTAGATTTTGCATTAATGATAAATGTTATTTCAAACTCATCTGTAATATAACTTTTAATTTCATTGATAATTTTATCTTTTAAATTTTCGTTAACATAATAATAGTAAAATTGATTAGGCACCGATAATGTAAAAAGGAACTTATCGTTTTGCTTATCCAAACTAATAAAGTCTACGGGCTCCAAATAAGACTCTAGAATACGGTTTGAACCGCTTTTTTGCTTCATAGATGTCTTGATTTGATTCCAAAATGATGAATCTAGTTGCATCAGCCCCCCTTTACAACTTACGTGCTTACTTAACAAGTGAAACGGAAGTTATCAACAGTTGACCATTATGCTGCTATGTGCTTTAAATAGAGTTCTCTTTTTTGAGAGAGCGTAAAAAATTTGCAATTGACGTTAAAGAGCGTCGTAAAAGCTTTTGTATTTAAGCGTGATATAGGCTAATAAAAGCGCTCGCTTAAAAGCAAATAGTAAAGAATAGAGGAAGTTATGAGTAAAAGAACGTACCAACCAAGTAAAAAACGTCGTACAAAAAAACACGGTTTTCGCAAAAGAATGAAAACATCTTCTGGTAAAAAAACTTTATCTCGTCGTAGAGCTAAAGGTCGTAAAAAATTAACAGTATCTCGTGGCGGAAAGTAATTTAAAAGTCTTTCCTTTAAAGCTTTCATCTGAATTTTCTAAAATTACAAAAAGTGGACGTAAGATAAGGGTGAGCTCTTATCTTACGCTTATTGTATTGAATTCTCATGATGAAAACACGTATTTTGGTATGACTGTTTCAAGAAAAGTAGGTCATGCCGTTATACGAAACAAGCTAAAAAGATGGGTGCGTAACTGTGTACGATCTGAAGGCTGGTTCAATAAATATAAATCAAAAAAAGTTGTGTTTATGTTCAGGGCACAGCCAGAAGGATTTTATAAAAAACTCCTTTATAAAGAGTTTATCGGTGCGCTATTTGATGAGTAATATTTTTATTTTTTTAATAAAAATCTACCAATACACCTTTTCATATTTTCTGGGTGGCCATTGCCGTTTTTATCCAAGTTGCTCGCACTACGCTATAGAGAGTTTTCAGAAACACAGCCCATCTAAAGCCTTTATATTAACTGTTATTCGAATTTTAAAATGTAATCCGTTATATCCTAAAACTGGATATGATCCTGTACCTAGTACAAAGGAAAATGTATGAACGAAAATAAAAACGAAACACCATTTGGTAATCCTCGGTTTTTAGCTGTGATGGCTATTACTTTTTTCGCGTTATGGGGATGGCAATATTATTTAGGTAAGAAGTATCCTACTCCACAAACTACGGAAGCTACTGCTGTTAATAACAGTACAACGACATCTGCAACAGCTGTAGCTACAGCAAGTGTTGTAAATACACCTTCAGTGAGTTCTTCATTACAAGCTATTACACAAGAAGAAAAAATATTCGCTTATGAAGATGAAACAGTAAAATACGAAATTACATCTAAAGGTATGGGTATTAAAACGTATGTTTTAAAAAACTATACGGACCGCAAAAAAGAACAAATCAATTTTAATTATTTAGAACCACAGGCTGAAATTATCGTTGATAACAAAGTTGTTTATTTTGATATTCAACAAGTTGCAGATGGTGAATACACGGGGACGGCACAAGTAGAAGGTAAACAAATTACAAGAACACTTAAGTTTGATAAAAATCTTAAATTTTTTGTTTCAGATTTAAAGTTTGATCAAGGACTTGATTCAATACAAACAAAGTTATTTCAAATTCATCATCAACCTCAAAGCTCAAGTTTCTTGTTTCCCAGCTTTGAGCATCAGGATTTTATTTATATAGAAGCGGGATCTACAAAAGATCACAGTATTGCAGGTTTAGAACCGAATGAAGGTTTTATGAAAACCTCTACAGGGGCAAGCTTAGCTTCAATTGGAACACAATATTTTACGGCTGCTTCTATTAATAAGTCTGAGATTATACCAAGTTTAACAAATAAAGTTGAAAACAACATTGCTTCCGTAGCAATTAATTATAATTTAAAAGATGTTAAATTAACTGATATTAAACAAATTATCTATTTAGGCCCTAAAAAAACAGAAGTTTTAAATCAAATTGATACCCAACTTGTTGAAACATTGAACTACGGTATGTTTGGTTTTATTTCAAAAATTCTTATGAAGCTCATGGTGTTTTTACACAGCTTTTTAGGAAATTGGGGTTTAGCTATTATTGCTTTAACACTTATTGTTCGTACAATTTTATTACCATTTAACGTGATGTCTTTTAAATCTGCACAGGCGATGCAAAAGATAAAACCAAAAATGGATGCAGTTCGCGAAAAATATAAAAATGATCCAATGAAGATGAATCAAGAGACTATGGCATTAATGAAAAACAACAATGCCAATCCTTTAAGTGGTTGTTTGCCAATGTTATTGCAAATTCCTATTTTCTTCGCATTGTGGAGAGCTATCGGATCAAGTATTGAGTTATATCAACAACCTTTTTTTGGTTGGATCACAGATTTAAGTTACTACGATCCTTATTTCGTATTTCCTATACTTATGGGTATAACTATGTTCCTGCAGCAAAAAATGACTCCAACAACGATGGATCCTATGCAGGCTAAAATACTTAATTTTATGCCAATATTATTCACATTGTTTATGTTAACTTTACCAAGTGGATTAACAATATACAATTTTGTGAGTTCATTATTTGGTGTGATTCAACAGTATTTTTTATTAAGAGAAAATAAAACGGATAGCAAACAGGTAGTTGCTTAATTAGATATTCGTCCATGACGATGAAAAATAATATTCGTCTCTGACGAAATAAGGGGAATAAAATGGCAGGTTTTTTTACAAAATTATTTGGTGGTGGAAATAAAAAATCAGAACTAGATGGAGTGGTGCAATCTACTTTAGATGGAATTTTAGAAAAAGGCGGTTTTGACTTATCTTATAACTTAGATATCACAAAAAAAGATGACATAACTGAAATTAAAATTGATTTTTCTGGCGATGACGAAAACTTACTAAAAGATCACAAAGGCCAATTACTCGATGCATTTCAGTTAATAGTTAAACGCGTATCTCAACATAATTTTCCTGATGTTCAAACAAATGTTATTGTTGACTGCGGTGGATATCGTGAAGAATCTGAAGCTGCTCTTATCGAAAGAGCTGAACATTTAAAATCTATTGCAATTGAACAAGGTAAATCTGTTTATTACAGAGCTTTGCCTCCAAAAGAGAGAAAAATCGTACATCAGTATTTAGCTCAAGATGCGCGTGTCAAAAGTCGATCGCTCGGTGACGGTTTATATAAGAAAATTAAAATATTTCCTGCAAAAGGAAATCAAAATAATGCAGCTTTAGATGATGCTGCTAACACAGACGAGGCTTAAATATGTTGTTTGATGCTGATCGCGAAAATAAAACGATTTGTGCATTAGCATCAGCACAAGGTAGGGCTGCTTTATCCGTCATAAGACTCAGCGGCCCTAACTCTTTTAAAATAATTTCTCAAGCATGTCCTAGCTTACAAAGTAAAAATTTAGAATCACACAAAGTTTATTTATCTAAGTTTTATGATTTAAAGAAAAACTTTATTGATCAGGTTGTTTTAACCCTTTACGCAAATGGCAAATCCTACACAGGTGAAGAATCAGTTGAAATATCTTGTCATGGAAGTCCGCATATCACACAAAAAATTTTAGAAAGCCTTATTGATTTTGGCGCTGTAATCGCTGAGAAAGGTGAGTTCACCTATAGGGCTTTTATGAATGACAGATTGGATTTAATTCAAGCTGAGGCTGTTTTATCTGTGATCGAGAGTCAATCTGACAGCTCATTAAAAGTTTCTTTAAGACAATTAGAAGGCAAAATCTCAGAAAAATTTACTATCTTAGAAGATCACTTAACATGGTGTTTAGCACACATAGAGGCTTCTATTGATTTTTCTACAGAAGGTCTTGATGTCGTAGATACACAAGTTTTGATTAATAAACTTGAAAG
>JBKBTW010000120.1:5605-8377 GCA_046291245.1 Pseudobdellovibrio sp.
CAAGGTCGTATTCTGAAAGATGGATTAAAAGTTGTATTGGCGGGATTGCCCAACGTTGGTAAGTCAAGTTTGTTAAACAATATACTTTTGCAAGATAAAGCTATTGTTACAGATATTGCGGGCACAACACGTGATGTAGTTGAGGGGTACACGCTTTTTAATGGTGTGAAATTTAATATATCTGATACAGCTGGTTTACGTGATACTGCGGATGTAGTTGAGAATATCGGCGTGGAAAGATCTAAAAAAGAGATAGCAAGCTCTGATATAACTTTATTTGTTTTTGATTGCTCTGATGGATTAAAATCTGAAGATGTAAAAATTTTACAATCATTATCAGGACAAGTTTTAGTCGTAGCAAATAAAATTGATAAAAATATAAAATTTAAGCCTCAGGATATAGCGCAAAAATTACAAGATATGTCTCTTGGTTTTAGTATTATTGACGTTTTAGGTGTATCGGCACTTGATGAAAACACTCGCGATATTATATTAAATAGCATAAGTAGTATTGTAGGTTTAAGTTCTTTTTCGGATGATTCAGTTATTTCTACGGCCAGACAGCACGAGCTTTCTACACAGGCCTTGGAATTAATAGAGCAAAGTGTAATGGAATTGAAAAATGATTTGGGAAGTGAATTTATCGCTCAAACATTAAAAAATGCATTGATTTCATTGCAAAGAATTCTTGGAAAATCCTATGACGATCAAATAATGGATCGTGTGTTTAAAGAATTTTGTTTAGGTAAATAATAATTATAGGTCATTATGAACAATCAATCGTATCAAGTTATTGTAGTAGGTGCTGGTCACGCGGGAATTGAAGCGTGTTTAGTACCTGCAAAATTAGGTTTAAAAACTTTAATGGTAACGACGAATATAGATCGTATTGGTTACATGTCTTGTAATCCTTCAATTGGCGGTTTAGCAAAAGGACACATGGTTCGTGAAGTCGATGTTCTTGGCGGCCAAATGGGTATAACCGCAGATAAATCTTGCATACAATTTAAAAGATTAAACGCGAGCAAGGGGCCTGCCGTACGTGGCACTCGTACTCAGAATGACAAAAAAATCTATTCACAATTGCAAAAAGAAGCACTTTTTTCTCAGCCAAATTTAGATGTTATCCAGGGTGAGGTTAAAAAACTCATTTTAGAAGGTTCTATTTGTAGAGGAGTTGTCCTACAAGATGGTTCTGAAATAAAAGCTGAAAGAGTGATTATTACTGCGGGCACTTTTTTAAATGGCGTAATGCATATTGGTCTTGAGCAAATACCAGGTGGTCGAGTTGGTGATGCGGCATCGATAGGTTTATCCGATCAACTACGCGAATTTGGTTTTACCGTACAAAGATTAAAAACAGGAACTCCTGCTCGATTACTTAAAGACAGCATTGATTGGAGTAAAACGCTTCCTCAAGAGGGGGATCCAAAGTTCTATCCTTTTAGCTTTCGTTCAGAAAGAAATTTTTATTTGCCTCAAGTTTTATGTTATCTATCGCACACCACTGAAAAAACTCATGAAATCATCAGGGCTAATCTAGATAAATCACCTATGTATTGTGGTATAATTGAAGGCGTAGGACCAAGGTATTGCCCAAGTATTGAAGACAAAGTGACTCGTTTTGCTGAGCGTGTATCACATCAAACATTTTTAGAGCCTGAAAGTTTAACGAGCGACTTGATTTACTTACAAGGAATATCAACTTCTTTACCAGCTGAAACCCAAGATCAATTTTTAAAAACTATACCTGGTTTGGAAAATGTTAAAGTTGTTCGGTACGGCTATGCTGTTGAATATGACTTTATAGAGCCAACACAAATCCATCACAGATTAGAAACTCGACCTATTCAAAATTTGTTTTTAGCAGGGCAAATCAACGGAACAAGTGGTTATGAAGAGGCGGCGGCTCAAGGTTTTATTGCAGGTGTAAATGCTTCGCATAGTTTACTCGATAAAGAAGAGTTTATTTTATCTCGCTCGGATGCCTATATGGGTGTGCTTATAGATGACCTGGTCACCAAAGGTACTCGTGAGCCTTATAGAATGTTTACATCTCGTGCTGAGCACAGATTAGTTTTAAGAGAAGATAATACTATTGATAGGTTAGCTCATATTTCAAAACAAATTGGTTTAGTCAAAGAAGATGATTTAGAGAAACTTTTAACAATTAAATCCGATAGATTTAAAATGTTAAGTGACTTGAAAGAGCAAATTATCTATCCGAATAAGGCAACAAATGATCTTGTCACTTCAATTGGAAGTAAGCCTTTATTAAAGCCAGTGAGTTTAGAAGAGTTGCTGCGTCGTCCAGAAATTTCATTTAATCATCTTTCGATGTTTGGTTATGTACCTCATGAAAATGAAGTTGTTTCTGAAGCTGTAGAAATAGATGTTAAATACTCTGGCTATGTCAAAAAACAGTATGAAATTATAGAGCAGTCTAAAAAACTAGAAACTTTGGAGATTCCAACAGGACTAGTGTTTTCTCAAATTAAAGGCCTATCTTCAGAAGAAGTAGATAAATTAAATCGAGTCAAACCTAGAACTTTAGGTCAAGCTCAGAGAATTTCAGGAGTAAATCCATCTGCTATACAAGCCATTATGATTTATTTGAAGGGTCATAAACATACAAATTTGTCGTTAAAAACGTAGCTAGAAAGGCTCTCTAACTTTGAGTAGGGGGCCGCAAAAAGTGTTACATTAAGAAAGTGTCAAAAGATTGTCCATCTTGGAATCTTCTGGTTTGATTTTTTAACTACAAAAACTTCA
>JBKBTW010000121.1:0-1294 GCA_046291245.1 Pseudobdellovibrio sp.
TTTCAATCCTTTGGTATTTTAGAGCGTAAAATGCAAGATGGTCTCAAAAAATTTGCATGGACATACGCTGTGGTGGTTGTAGGTGGGTTTTTATCACAACCAATTTATGTGTATTTAATTAAGTAATTTTTGAACTTTAACGAAATTAATAAATTTGTTTTCAAAAAATAAGGAAACTAACATGTCAGTTAAATTAGATAGTAAAATTCCAAATGGGCCTGTTGAATCTAAGTGGGAAAAACATAAATTCAATATGAAGTTGGTTAATCCAGCCAATAAAAGAAAACACTCAGTGATTGTTGTAGGAACTGGTTTAGCCGGCGCATCGGCAGCAGCATCCTTAGGAGAGTTAGGTTATAAAGTTAAAGCTTTTTGTGTGCATGAATCACCTCGCCGCGCACATTCTGTTGCCGCTCAAGGTGGTATTAATGCGGCTAAAAATTATCAAAACGATGGTGATTCGGTTTACAGGCTTTTTTATGACACTGTAAAAGGCGGAGATTTCAGAGCTCGCGAAGCGAATGTTTATCGTTTAGCTGAAGTTTCAGTTAATATTATCGATCAGGCTGTGGCATCAGGTGTTCCATTTGCACGTGAGTACGGTGGTTTACTCGCAAATCGTTCATTTGGAGGAGCACAAGTTTCTAGAACTTTTTATGCTCGCGGACAGACAGGACAACAATTACTATTAGGCGCTTATTCTTCAATGATGAGACAAGTAGATCAAGGAACAGTTGATTTATATAATCGTCGTGAAATGCTTGATTTAGTCGTTATAGATGGAAAAGCTCGTGGTATCATCGTAAGAAACTTAAACACTGGAGAAATTGAGTCTCACGAAGCTGACGCAGTTATTTTGGCGTCTGGTGGGTATTCAAATGTATTTTATCTTTCTACAAATGCAATGGCCTGTGCTGTAACGGCCGCTTGGAGAGCTCATAAAAAAGGGGCATTCTTTGCGAATCCTTGTTATACACAAATCCACCCTACGTGCATTCCTGTTCATGGTGAAAACCAATCGAAACTTACATTGATGTCGGAGTCTTTAAGAAATGATGGACGAGTTTGGGCGCCAGCAAAAAAGGGTGATACAAGACATCCGAATGAAATTTCAGACAGCGAAAGAGATTACTACTTAGAAAGAGTTTACCCAAGCTTTGGTAACTTAGCACCGCGTGATGTGGCTTCAAGACAAGCTAAATACCGTGTTGATGAGGGTCATGGTGCTTTAGGAGATAAAGCTGTATTTTTAGATTTTAGAGACAGTATTAATCGTTTAGGCGAAGAAGCTATC
>JBKBTW010000121.1:1304-8332 GCA_046291245.1 Pseudobdellovibrio sp.
AAAGATATGGAAACCTTTTTCAAATGTACGAAAAAATCACTGGCGAAAATCCTTACAAACAACCTATGCGTATTTACCCTGCTCCACATTACACTATGGGTGGATTGTGGGTAGATTATAATCTTGAATCAACAGTTCAAGGTTTGTTCGTTGCAGGTGAGGCAAACTTTTCTGATCATGGTGCCAATCGTTTGGGGGCATCAGCTCTAATGCAGGGTTTAGCAGATGGTTATTTCGTATTGCCATATACAATAGGAAATTACTTAGCCAACCACAAATTTGAAAAAGTAACGACTACACACGATGCGTTTAAACACTCTGAAAACGAAGTTAAAAATGAACTTCACAAATATATGAGTATTAAAGGTTCACGCTCTGTGGAAAGCATTCACAAAGAGCTTGGACATATTATGTGGGAAAAATGTGGGATGGCTCGTGATAAACAAGGTTTAACAGAAGCTATTACGCAAATTCAAAAGTTAAGAGAAGAATTTCATAACAATGTTTCCATTCCTGGTGAATCCAAAGGGATTAACAGTGAGCTAGAAAAAGCAGGCCGAGTAGCAGATTTTATCGAACTTGGTGAGTTAATGTGTCGTGATGCCTTAGTGAGAGAAGAATCATGTGGCGGTCATTTCCGTGTAGAGCACCAATCTGATGGTGAGGCTAAGCGTGATGACACTAACTTTTGTCATGTGGCAGCTTGGGAGTGGAACGGCTCTGCCGATAAAGCGCAAACAAGACATCAAGAAGAATTAAAATTTGATAATGTTCACTTAGCAACAAGATCATATAAATAGGTTGAAGTGTAAGGAATAAATAAAATGGCAAACAATAAAAATACTATTAATTTAAAATTAAAAGTTTGGCGTCAAAAAAACCACCAAGCAACAGGTGAGTTTAAAATGTATGATGCTCATAATGTTTCTCCTGATGCTTCATTTTTAGAAATGTTAGATGCTGTTAATGAAACACTAGTTAAAAAAGGCGAAGAGCCGATTTTATTTGATCATGACTGTCGTGAAGGAATTTGTGGAAGTTGTGGCTTTATGATCAATGGTAATGCTCATGGTCCTCAAAAAAGCACAACTGTCTGTCAGCTGCATATGCGTCAGTTTAAAGATGGAGAAACACTTGTTCTTGAGCCTTGGAGAGCGCAGGCATTTCCGGTATTAAAAGATTTGATGGTTGATCGCAGTGCTTTTGATAGAATTATTAAATCAGGTGGTTATATTTCTGTGAATACAGGTAATGCACGTGATGCGAATAATATTCCGATTGCAAAACCAGATGCCGATGAAGCGTTTTTATCAGCGACGTGTATTGGTTGTGGAGCGTGCGTGGCTTCATGCAAAAATGCATCAGCTGCTTTATTTACAGGTGCTAAGATCACTCACATGGCTTTATTGCCACAAGGCCAAGTTGAGCGTGAACAAAGAGCTCTAAGAATGACAGCGCAAATGGATAAAGAAGGTTTTGGAGCATGTACAAGCACAGGAACATGTTCAGCTTCTTGCCCGAAGGATATTTCTCTAATTAATATTGCGACTATGAATCGTGAATTACTTAAAGCAACAGTAAATAAAAAAGCTGAAGTTTCGGGTGGAGATTTGGCTTAATAATAAAGGAAGTCAGTGAGAGATTTTATTAAGATATTCTTAGTATTAACAGGAATCGTTATTGCCTTTGTTTCTGGACGAAACTATGGAGAAAACACTGTAATACAATCGCAGGAATATAAATTAAAGATCTCTCACTTGAATGAGATAGAAAAATCTTTGCAAAATTTCAATTCTACAAAAGAAAAAATCCAAATTCTATTTGAAGACACGGAATTTAATAAAAAAAATGATTTTTATGGTCAGCTTTTAACTCTTCTTGTTGTTGATTTAGATTTAGATTTAAGCGATCAACAAAGAAAACAAATTGAGCAAAACAAAAACTACGTCAATCAATGTGTGGCTAATAATAAGCCTTCAGTAAAAAAAGATGAGTCTTTAACGGAGGACCGCGCGGTTGCCGCTATTGAGGAAGCGGTCGACACGGAGGGAATACCATCACAGAAGCCAAAAAAATGGAATAAAGTAGGCGAAAAAAAATTTAAAAGCATGGAATCGTCACTTTTACAAAGTTTGAAAGATTCTGATATAAGGAAAAATTTGAACAATCTAATTATTTCGAATATGGATGCTTTTATTAAAGAGTCTAGTACTGTTCAATTCGAAGAAATCGAAAATTTTGAAGGTACCTATCGTGGTCAAGTCACGGCAATTAATGGGGATAGTTATGGCTCTTTAATAGTTCAAATTGGTGTGAATAAAGAAGCCAAGGGATTTGTTACAGAAAATATTAAACTCTATCGCCAAGGCCGAGAGGAATTAACTGTAGACAATAAACTTAAAACCTATAAGCAAAGCGAATACAGTGCTGTCGTAATGGATTTGGAGAACAGATATTTGCAAATTTATAAATTACAAAATAAAGAAAAAATCACTGGTCATTTTTATGAAAGATTGCCTAACGGCACAAGTAAGCTCATTGGCAGTTTTGTTTTAAGTCGTACAGATAAATTTTAGTTCTTAAATTTTAAAAACTTTTAACCTTTAAATTTTGCGTCAAGCGTCCCTAAATAAGACACAGTTAAATCTTCATCTTAGATTCATTACAAAAAATTACTTCAAAATAGCCAAAAGTCTAAATTCTCAATCTCTATCTGACGAAGAGATAGGTGTAGGTGTTTATGAAAAAAATCGGCGATATTATGAATGAACTAGGCTTTAATAAGGATGCTTCAGAGGCTTCAAAAGAAGCGTTTATCAAACATTTAATTAAGGCCTCTACTAAACAAGACATCATTACTCCGACAGAAAAACGAATTATAAAAGAGAATCCGGATAAAATTATTCCTTTTCCGACACAACTTTCGTTTGATTTTGAAAACGGAAGTGAGTTTATTGAAACAATAAAATATAAAAAATCATAAGATTCATTGGTCTATCGTCTAGTTTCATAATGGAACTTTAAAATCCACTGCCCGATATTTTAGCGCATGCTAGTATTTTTTTTACTCGCACACGTCTAAGGGAGGGGAAACCATGACAAAAAAATTATTGCAAGTTAGCGTTTTGTTAACATCAATATTCATTACAGTGTCTGCTCATGCAAATACACAAATCGAAGCTGTTCCAGGAGAATATGTAGTAAAGCTAAAGCCTGCTGCGTTGAAGTCTAGATCAATATCAACACTATCTACGCAACTAAGAGGTTTTGTTAAATCAACAATTCCTTCACAAAGTGTTGTGGTGATTCAAAAAGCTTCGTTTGAATCTGTGGATTCTGCCGTTAAAGCATTAAATGCTAATCCTTTAGTTGAGGTAGCAGAGCCTAACTATATATATAGAATAAATAAAACACCTAATGATCCAATGTATGGAAAATTATGGGGTATCTTAAACGTAGGACAAGCTGATCCTAAGGGGCAAACGGGTACAACAGGTATTGATATTAATGTAGAAAAAGCATGGGATATTCAAACTGGAACGAAAGAGAAAATCATTGCAGTTATCGATACGGGTGTAGATTATAATCATCCAGATTTAAAACCAAATATGTGGGTTAATGAAGCTGAGCTTAACGGTAAAGCTGGAGTAGATGATGACGGCAATGGCGTAGTAGATGATATTTATGGATATAATGCTGTAAACAACACAGGTAATCCTAAAGATGACCAAGGTCATGGTTCGCATTGTGCTGGAACTATTGCTGCAAAAGGTGATGATGGTGTAGGTATAGCTGGTGTTAACTGGGATGCTCGTATCATGGCTGTGAAATTTTTAGATAAAAATGGATCAGGTACTTTAGAAAACGCAATTAAATCTATAGATTACGCTGTAAAAATGGGCGCGAATGTGTTGAGTAATTCTTGGGGTGGAGGTGCTTACTCACAAACACTTTTTGATGCTATCAAAAGATCAGAAATTGCAGGAGCTATTTTCATAGCTGCGGCAGGAAATAGTTACAGCAACAATGATTCTAATCCAGCGTATCCAGCGACTTATCAAATAGACAATGTAGTTTCAGTAGCGGCTATTGATAACAAAGGTAAAAAAGCAGATTTTTCTAACTATGGTAAAAAAACAGTTCATATCGCTGCACCAGGGGTAAATATATACTCTACTACGGGTGGCAAGTATGACACGTTTTCTGGTACGTCGATGGCTACACCACACGTAGCAGGCGTAGCAGCATTACTCTGGGCAAATGAGCCTCACTTAACTGCGGCGCAAATTAAAGAAAGACTTTTAAAAACAGCTCGTCCGTTAGCAGGTTTAAAAGGAAAAACTAAAACAGGTGCTTTAGTAGATGCGTATGCAGCTTTAACTGATCGAATGCCTGCGGCTGATCCTAACGACCCAGATAACTGGGCTTCTATGCCTTTGAGTATCCAATCTGATTTTCCATATAGAGCTAATCTTGAACAAACTTTCGAAGTAGAAGTTCCAGGTGCTACAGAGTTTGCGTTGTTCTTTGATAAATTTGATACAGAAACTGGATATGATATTGTATTTATCTATGATGAAAAAGGTAATCTTGTGCAGTCATTAAGTGGTAACCAAGATGAAACATACTCTTATTCAATTACAGGCAGTAAAGCGACAATAGTATTTAAAACAGATAAATCAGTTCAAAAAACTGGTTGGTCAATTTCTAAGGCGGCTTACAGAGTGGTAACACCGGAACCAACACCAGTTCCTCCACAACAGCCACCAGTAGAACAACCACCGCAACCATAAGCTATAATTTCTCACTGTGAATACAGTGAGAAATTAATTAAAATCTCATAAGGGAAAGAAGGTGGAGTTATCCCCTTCTTTCTAAAAAATCCTTAATTTTTAGATTAATAAAATCTGGAAAATCCAACTGACAACAGTGTGATCCATAGGGAACGACAACAAATTCAGAATGTGTAATGGCTTCACGAATTTCTGATTGGTATTGAGGCGGAGTTAAAAAATCTCTATCTCCCGCAATAATAAGAGTCGGCTTATCGATTTGTTGCAAAATTTGTGTTCCATTAAAATTTAAAAGCTCTTCAAATAAATTGAAAAACAAATTTAATTCTAATCGCGAGACTCCCCTACCGTACATTTCAATATCTTTGAATTGCGTGAGTTTTATATTGAAACCGCCTGAAAGAGCGGCGAGTTGAAAAGCTATTGGATTATCTACGAGGTTTCTCCACAGGGTATTCCACAGGTCGGGATACTTAGAGTGTTGCTCTTTTATAAACTTAAAAAGCGGTTCAACAAATTCTAAACCAAAAAGTTTTTTTAAAGGATTTCTCGCAAAACCATTGATAAACACTAGAGATTTAAAAATATCTGGAAATTGTTCATAGGCTTTGATCTGATAAGGCACTCCAAAGCTATGCCCAATAATATTTGCATTTTTGTGGCCTAAATGATTCAGAAGACCTTTTAAATCAAAAGCGAGATGCTCAAAACTCATATTGTGTGGATTAGATACAGGTACGCTTTTATGGTGTCCACGAATATCAAATAAAATCACTTGATGAGTTTTAGAGAAAAATTCCACCTGAGGATGCCAATGATTGATAAGGCATCCTATGCCATATATAAAAACAATTGGCTCGCCATGGCCGTGGGTTTCATAATATATTGGTGTTCCGTCTAAAGCTGTGTAATAGCCAGTTTTTTTTTCGATAAATTTTGAGGTCATGTAAATGAGTTCCTACTTCAAAATTGTTAATTCAGCCACGTTTGAGCCAAACGTTATTTTATCTCCATTTGCTATGGGATGCTGAGAAAATTTGTGTCCGTTTACAAGTATTTTATCATCACATAAAGTTTCTATGTAATGGTCAGGTCAAGATGGTTATAGCCCATTTCACGAGGGCCATAACTAAGGGTATAAAACTCGTCAGTTTGGGGACCTTGTAAAAAAGTAATACGCACAGGGTATAGATAAAAGAAGAACTCTGTAAGTTGAGGAGTCCATTCTTCTGCTTCTAAAAAAGCAATTAGGTCGGATTTCCAATCAGTTATATTAGATTGAGGGCGCTCAATAATTTTAAAACCCGTTTGACCTAAATGGAATATAAGTCCATTCATTAAGCTTAAAGATTGACTTTCAGTTGTACCTGCTCTTACCGTGTTGTTATCTAAAGCGTTGATTTTCCAAGATAAATTTTGATCTATACTGATATATGCATGTTTTTCAGACATTATGGCATCACGAAATTGAGAACCTGAAAACACTAAGTTTTCCTGAGGATAAATAATTTGATTTTTAAGAGGGCCATCTAAAACAAGCAGCGCTAAGTTCATGAAAATATACTAGAATGTTGAACATGTCTTGTCCATAGAGATAAAACCTGCTACACCAGATAAACAAATTAAAGTCATCCTTGCTCCCTCAATTGTTGAGTGGGGCTATATTAACCGAAAGGATTTTTATGGATCTTAAGACAGACCTTAAGCGCCCGTACGAAGTAGTTATACTTATGCACCCGGACGCTAACTTAGAAGAGCAAAAAGAGCTTTTCAAAAAGAACAAAGCAACAATCACGAGCTACAATGGTTCTATTCACTCAGTTGAAACTTGGGGCAAAAGAAACCTAGCTACGCCAATTGGCAAACTTCGCAAAGCAGTGTTTTTTCACTCAATTTTCGAAGCTGGCCCACAAGCAGTAGCTGAGTTAGAGCGTACAATGCGTATTAACGATAAAGTTTTACGTTTTATGCACACTCGCTTAGATGAAAGAACTTCTATGTCTAAACACTTAGAAGCTTTCAAAAAAGGTTTAGCTGATTCTGCAGCTAAAGAAAAAGAGCGTGAAGCAAAAGCTCAATTACGTCGTCAACAAGCAGCGCAAGCTCGCATGGAAAGACACGACGAAGAGTAATTTAAATGATACCTACAAAGAAGCTCTCAGAGACAAAAAAACTTTATGCTTTGGCCGCCATTAGCGCGCTCATGAGTATTGTTTTTTCGTTTATGGGTGCTCC
>JBKBTW010000122.1:0-8323 GCA_046291245.1 Pseudobdellovibrio sp.
TACACCAACCGATAATCTGATTAAAGAATCATCAATTCCAAGCATTTTTCTTTGTTCTGGAGGAACCGAAGCATGAGTCATAATTGCGGGATGTTCAATAAGCGATTCTACTCCACCTAATGACTCAGCTAAAGCAAACACACCAACAGATTCTAAAAACGTGCGTGCCGCTGGCATTCCGCCTTTAATAAAAAATGTAATCATCCCACCAAATCCACTCATTTGCTGTTTTGCTAATGCGTGCTGAGGATGAGACTCTAAACCTGGATAAATCACTTTTTCAACTAAGGCATGTTTTTCTAAGTATTTTGCTACTTTCATTGCATTTTCTGCATGAGCCTTCATACGAAGCGGAAGTGTTTTTAAACTTCTTAATGCTAAGAAAGAATCAAATGCACCTTGTACACCGCCCATTGAATTACTTAAAAAAGCTAATTTTTCTGCAATTTTGGCATCAGATGTAACAGCCACACCGCCCACAACATCACTATGACCACCAATATACTTAGTTGCCGAGTGCACAACAATATTTGCACCTAACTCAAGCGGGCGTTGAAAATACGGAGACATAAACGTGTTATCTACAGCCACTAAAATTCCTTTTTGTGCTGCTAAAGCAGATATTTTTTTGATATCTGCTAATTTTAAAGTTGGATTTGTCGGTGTTTCAACCCAAATCATTTTTGTCTGGGGAGTAATAGCTTTTTCAACGTTTGCAATGTCTGTTAAATCTGTATAAGAAAAAGTTAATCCATGGTGTTTTAGCACTTTATCAAACAACCTAAAAGTACCGCCGTACATATCATCCATCGCGATAACATGATCACCTGCATTTAAAAGATGTAAAACTGTTGTTGTGGCTGCGCATCCACTTGCGAAAGCAAAACCAAATTTGCCACTTTCTAAATTAGCAATGCATTCTTCATATGCTCTGCGTGTGGGGTTATGAGTTCTTGAGTACTCCCACCCTTTATGTACACCCGGCGATTCTTGCACATACGTAGACGTTAAATAAACAGGAGTCATGATTGCTCCAGTTGAAGGATCTGGGGATTGTCCTGCGTGAATAGCTCTTGTGTTAAATTTTAAATTATCTTTTTTCATACTTATGCATTCCTATTTTTAAGTTCTTCTTCGGCTTTGATCTCTACATTAAAAGCTTGTTTGATTTCGGATTTATCTAATAACCCGTTTTCTACCATCCATTCATCATTAAATAACTTACTTAAATAAGCTTTTCCTGAATCTGGCATAACAGCTACAATTTTTGACGGCTTATCTAAATGCTCTTGAGCGTATTTAATAGCACCAGCTAAAATTAAACCGCTTGACGGGCCCACACATAACCCCTCTTCAACGACTAATCGTCTAGCTAATGTAAAAGCTTCTTTATCTGTAACACGAATAAAATCATCATAGAGCTTCAATTGGCAATTGTCTGGCAACATGTCCTCACCAACTCCTTCAACTTTCCAAGGAGTTGGTTTTTCTAAAACTTTTCCATGTTTAAATAAATCAAATAAAATACTTCCTACTGGATCAGTGCACACAACTTTTACCGAAGGTTTTTTCTCTTTTAAATACTTTGCTACTCCAGACAAAGTTCCACCTGTTCCTACGCCAGCCACGAACATATCTATTTCACCTTGAGTTTGATTCCAAATTTCTGGTCCAGTGACTTTATAGTGATAATCCATGTTATCCATATTATGATACTGGTTAGCTAGAAAACAGTTCTCTGTACTTTCAGCTATTCTTCGAGCAACGGAGTAATGACTTAAAGGATCTTCGGGCTCTAAACCATTAGGTGTGATAACAACTTTTGCGCCATAAGCTCTTAACATGGCTCTTTTTTCTGCACTCATTTTTTCAGGGAGTACAAAAATACATTTATAACCCTTAACTGCTGCGACTAGAGCCAATCCCATACCTGTGTTACCAGCTGTAGCTTCTACAATCGTACCACCAGGCTTTAACTCTCCCCGTTTTTCAGCAGCTTCAATCATATAATAAGCGATACGATCTTTGATTGATCCACCTGGATTAAAGTATTCAACTTTAGCAAAAAACTGATGTTTTGAGCCTTTTTCAATATTATGCAAACGAATTAAAGGTGTGTTTCCGATAGTGTCTAACACAGAATTAGATATTGATGTCATGAGAGTTCTTCTTTTTAGTTTGAGTGTTGTTTTTTAAGTTTTGTGAAATAACGCCTGAGCCTAAAACAAATGTCATTAACTCGACTAAATCTCCTTTGAATGGAATATTTAATTGATCACATAACTGCTGTATTTTTTTTGATTGTGTATTTTTCTTTGTGAGCTCAGACATGAGCTCAAGTACTAAATTATCCTTTGCCATAGGCTTAAAATTATCGTCTAAACTTGAGCAAAACAAGTTAAAACTAAAAACTAAGCTGACTCAGAGTGGGCACCAGAAGCAAAATACAAATAGCTGGAAATATTAAAAAAATCAGTGGAATTTGCATTATTAACGGTAATTTTGCCGTGTGCTCTTGAATATCAGACTCACAGATATCTATAAAATCCACCTCTATGCTTCTGATCTGCTCTAAAATTGGCAATCCTTTTTGACTCGCTCTAATTAATGATAAAATAACTCTCTGTTGTGCGTTAAATTTATCTATATATATGTCATCATCAAATTCGTTATCTTTAGAAGATGTCCACCAGTCTGTAAAATTTTCTGCAAACTTATCAGTTTTTTGCCTTGATAAGTACATTTTAACACCTTCTCGAACAGATACACTTTTCTCTATAGCGCGTTTTATATCCCAAATTAAAAATAAAACTGAAGGTAAATTTATATTGTCCATTTGATTTTGCTTCCTTTAAATAAAATCATCCATACACCAACTGCCATCAAGACAAGAGACATGAAAATAACAGAAGGAAAGTCTGCCAATCCAAGCTCCGAATATGAAAAACCAAACAGCACAGCATAGATCACGACAGCTACACACGCTTGTGCACGTACTTGTAGTGTTGAAAGTCTCGACTTATGTCTCAAATTGGTTTGAACTCGCAGTGACTTTTTGAATTGATCAATCTGATCTGACACGCGCGTATTGGATCGAAATATAAAATTTAATTCCAAAAAGTAATTCAAAGAAAATTTGTGCGCGTAAATTGGCACTTTTTCATCGAGTTGCATATGATTTAACTGTTCAAACACGAGTTTTTCACGTGAAGTAAGCGTTTTAAATATTAAATTCGATGCTTTTACCGGAGAAATTCCAGATTTAATTTGTAGTGAAATCCCCTCGAGAACACGAATATGTGCACTTAAAAATGTTTTTTTAAGAAAATTTTCAAAATAAATGTTCAAAAACGTTAAGCTTAGCAAAATTACGCCGATATAAATGAAAAAAAATAAGTAATGTTCTTTGAAAAATAGTATGTAAAGCGTTGGTAGATTCAAAACGATGAATAAAAAATTCCGAAACTTTGGAAAAATAAAATTTAATATCTCAAGTCGGTACACGAATCTGTCAAAAATGATTAATCCGAATATTGAAAATAGCAAAAAAAGCATCGAAACCTCGTTTTTCAAAAAAGAAAAGAACGCAATTTAAATGCAAGAAATTTTTTTGTTGACGGATGTAATCATTTTGTTAACAATTTTAATTAGGAAGACTGAAAAGTCACTACAACAACAACGTGGTTACAGAAATGTGATCACCCGGGAGGAGCAACCATGGCAAAGAAAAAAGCAAAAAAAGTAACTAAGAAAGCTACTAAAAAAACTACAAAAAAAGCTACTAAAAAGAAAAAGAAGTAGTTGGTTTTGTAAAGCGCGAGCTTTCGAAAGGGCTGACTTTTTAAAGTTGGCCCTTTTTTTTTTGGCTAAAAATACTCTTTCTATTTTAGTTTTGCTTGCACCTGATCTATTAATATTGCTTATATCTTTTTCTCATAAAGTTCTTCTATTCAATTATAATGCATCTATAAACCTTACATATTAGATTTTTGCATAAAAAAAGAGTCCGAAGACTCTTTTAAAAAATTATTTTTAATTTATAAACTTATTATAACAATATTCACGCTCTTGAAAAATCGCTGACTCATTTAGTTTCTTCAACAGAAGCTATTTTAAAGCTCTTGTTTGCGGTACACCTCAAGAAACTTGAGCTAAGATTTAGTAAAAATAAACAACGCCTAAAGCTCCTGTTGGCAGATAAACTGAGCTGTTAAGTTCACCCATTAGTAACAATTCACCATAAAAATTTACACCTGATAGCTCACCCTCTAACTGATTATACTCAAGACCAGCTCCGCCAGCGATGAAATTAGCCGAAAATTTGTTTTCACGAATCTGTTGTTGCGTCAAAACTCTCTTTAAAATATCTGAATTTGAGACATCTCCACCTTTACTGTTTGAGTTAAACCAATTTGCGTAGCCTACTTTCATGTAAGGAGAAAGATATTGAGCTTCAAAGTTACGTTTCCATGCTAAATGAAATGTGTTGTAGGCTTTTCCTGTTCCTATACCAAAAGCTAGAGCATCTTCTGGAGTTAAATTAGCTTCTAAATTTAAACCCATCAAACCTGTCATTCCACCTGTTGAAACACCGAAACCTAATTTTTTATAGTTTTTCATTTCTAAATTCGTCGTGTAGAGCTCAACACCTTCATTATCAAATTTTTGACTTTTAGAAAAAATCGACTGGTTAGTTTCCTCATATTGAGCATGTGCAGCTAGTGAACTTATTAAACCTATTAATATAACTAATTTTTTCATCAAACACCTCTTAATACTCGTTTAGAAGCCTTATTATCTACTTAAAAACAATGTTGTCGACAAAATCTTCTATTTTAGCGCAAGTCGATAAAGTTTGATTTCAAACTCAGCTCAGTTTCTTGGCTAAATATATTTTGATGACGCTTAAAATTTAAAACTGCCCCGTGAGTTCGAACTTTCTGTATTTTTGATAAGTTTAAATCCTGAATTACCCACTGCGCATGATTATGTAAACCTTCTTTAATTTTACCATCATCAGGAAAACCCACATCTGGTGTAGAGTACACAGCTGCATATCCATAATTCATATCTACAGCTTGCGACCAAGCCGCCTCACCTATAGTTTGCGATACGACAACATAACATTGATTTTCCAAAGCTCTAGCCCTAGCCCCAATATGAACTCTTGCTGCACCTTTAACTGTTTCTGTACAACTAGGTGCAAAAATAACTTCTGCACCTGCATGAGCTGCAACTAAAGAAGGAAGCGCAAACTCCACATCAAAACAAGTAGAAATGGAAAAATTCAACTTTTCTGTGTGAAACACTTTAATTTGATATTCACCCGCTTGTACGTTCCACTCTTCATCTTCAAAGCGAGTCATAAAGATTTTATCTTGATAGTCCATCTTTCCTGAGGGAGAAAAAACAAATACACGATTAGTCGTGAGATCTTCTGTCTGATAAAAAGGAAAGCTCGGAGCAATGATGCAAACTTGATGCTTTTTTGCCAAATCTAAAAATGTCTGTTTGAACACATCAATAAATTTTATTAAAAATTTAGCCTGTAAAGATAAATCTTTTCTTTCAATCTCATTTAATAAAGATGTGAGTTCCATCGCACCATACTCAGGAAAAACTAAATACTCGGCACCAGAATCCGCCGCTTCTTGCACCCACATCGCTGTTTTTTTTTGCCAGTCATTTAGGTCTTGAAAAAAATCTATCGGATACTGTGCAGCTGCGATCTTAATTACTCTCAATGAATTTACTGATTCCATACTTTTGTCCAATATATCATATCTTTAAATGTGGGTTCGTCGTCATTCACATCTTGCCATTCAAACTGGTGACTAAGCTTTCTTGCTTTTGATAACCACGCGTTTTCCAGAATGCATCTAACGGTTTATAATGGCTTGGTCTTAACGGATGATTCTCAGGACGCTTAACGGCACAAAATGTTGTGACATTGATGTGTGGTAAACTCAGAGCGTATCGCTCTCGCTCGTTAAAAAACTTATGACCTATTCCTTGACCTCTGTATTCAGGTAACAAAACACTTTCTCCAAAATAACAGATTTTTTGTAAATCCATTCCTACGTCTAGAAAAGGTTTTTGCACAAAGGTCTCTTCTTCGATCAGAGGAATCACTGTAGCAACACCCACAATTTTGCCACTACTTTCGTCTTTTGCTGTGATAAATTTTGCATTTTTTGATTTAAAATAACGACCTAAGTACTGGACTTCATATTCAACACTCCCATCGTAACTATACGGAAACTCACGAAAAACTTTAATCCGTATACAAGCTATATCGTATATAAGTGATTTTGCTAATTCTTGAGGAATTAACTGAACAGATACGCTCATTATTTAACCATTTCGATCCACCGTGGAAGGTTATAATATGTGGAAATACGTTTAATTTTAGAATCTTCTATGTCAATAAATGCTCCTGCACGAATAACATATTTTTGTCCTTTGGCCTCCGGTAATTTTCCATCAGTTTTTAAATATGTGCCGTGTACATCAAACTCAGCTGCTATTTTGTGAGCTTTATCGCCAACAAAAAAAGTCATATTTTTAAGCTCTTCTTTGTAACACTCATCCATGTGTTTCATGAATTGCGTAAAAATATCTACTCCTGTTTCTGTTTTACCTTGATTGATTTCATGCTCAACATTGTGATGTAAAAAACTAAGCATTTTTTGAGTTTCACCTTCATTAAATGCCTGATAATAAGACTTTACCAAATTTAAATTATTCTGTGCTGTATCGTTCACGATAAAACCTTTCATTTAAAGAGCTGTGTTAGCACAAAAAATATGGACTTGTTGCACGCCGGTGTCATCTAGATTTTGTATCAGTTGCGACATGGCATTTTCTATCTAGACTTGAGCTTTCGGCTAAGACGTATTAAATCTGTTAAGTATTTAATTTTTTTTAATTAATTCAAAAAACATTATTGAAATCAAAAAGGAGATTTCCATGGCTCATACAAGAAAAAAAATAGCAGTAATCGGTGCAGGTTTTGTGGGTTCAACAACAGCTCACTGGGCAGCTCAAAAAGAATTAGGTGATGTCGTATTACTTGATGTTAATGAAGGAGCCGCTATTGGTAAATCTTTAGACTTAGCTCAAGCCTCTGCAATTGAAATGTTTGATACAAAAGTTAAAGGCACTTCTAATTACGCTGATATCGCAAACTCTGATGTTGTGATCATAACTGCTGGTATGCCTCGTAAACCAGGCATGAGTCGTGACGAATTAATCGGTATCAATGCAAAAATCGTAAAAGATGTTTGTGCTGGTATCAAACAGCACGCTCCAAACTCAATAGTCATCGTAGTCTGTAATCCAATGGATGTTATGGCTGTATACGCTAAACAACAATTAGGATTCCCACGCGAAAGAGTATTAGGAATGGGTGGTTGTTTAGATTCAGCTCGCTTCCGTACATTTATTGCTGAAGAATTAAATGTTTCAGTTAAAGATGTAACTGGCGTTGTTATCGGGAATCATGGTGATGCCATGATGCCAGTAGTAAGAACAGCTTCTGTTGGATCTGTACCTTTAATGGATTTATTACCTGCAGATAAAATCGCTGCTCTTGTACAAAGAACAAAGTCAGCAGGAGCTGAAATCGGTGGTCATTTAAAAACTGGTTCTGCTTACTATGCTCCTTCACGTGGTGCTGTTGAAATGGCTGAAGCCATTTTAAAAGATCAAAAACGCGTATTGCCAGTTGCTGTTGAGTTAAATGGTGAGTTTGGCGTTAATGATAACCTTATGGTTGGCGTAATGTGTGTTGTAGGTGGTAAAGGTTTAGAAAAAATCATAGACTACAAAATGAATGCTGATGAAAAAGCTGAATTTGAGAAATCTGTTCAAGCTGTTCGCACACTTTGTGAAGGTTTAAAAAATGTTCAATAATTTGAACAGTTCAAATTAAAGAAAGAATATTTAAATGAATATACATGAGTTTCAAGCAAAAGAAGTATTGAGAAAATTCGGTGTAGCAACTTTAAAAGGTAAAGTTGCTAACACTGCTGAAGAAGCAGTTGCAGCTGCAAAAGAAATGGGTGGATCTATTTGGGTTGTTAAAGCTCAGATTCATGCCGGTGGTCGCGGTAAAGGCGGCGGTGTTAAAATTGCTAAGTCATTAGATGAAGTTCGCGAATTAACGCAAAAAATGTTAGGCATGACTTTAGTTACTCACCAAACTGGTCCCGAGGGTAAAGTTGTTCACCGTGTTTTTATCGAGCAAGGTTGCAACATCGCCAAAGAGTACTACGTTGCATGTTTAATTGATCGCGCCACAGGACGTGTAGCTATGATGGCC
>JBKBTW010000123.1:0-8261 GCA_046291245.1 Pseudobdellovibrio sp.
GAAATATCGAGTGAGCACCGTGGCTTAAGTGGAACATCAATAAAATTAAAGAAACAAAGTACCACACCACGTAGCCTGGCTGCTGAAAAACCTCTACCACGAGTCTGTGTAGATCACGCATTTGAACACCATTTACGACTGTATCGTAATGCTTACCATATTTGAATGTGATTAGATGCAAAATGATAAAAGCCAAAATAATTGATCCTTGTAGGGCCATCGTTTTAGATGCCAACGAAGAGCCTTTATCTCCATTTGGAGTCATCGCATATCTCGTATCACCGCGGGCTTGACGATTGCGAATTGTGAGCGAAATTGCGGTTGCTACATGGGCGATTATTGCCAAGGTTAAAGTCACCTCTGTGCCGTACAACAATATTTTATTAGAAACAATTGCATGTCCGTATGAGTTATATAAATCAGGACTCACAAGAATAAGCATATTTCCGGCCATATGACCAAAAATAAAACCCATCCATACAAGACCCGTTATACCCATGATGTATTTTCGACCTACTGTAGACTTTAGAAAATCCAGCATACTTCACCTTTTTTTGTGTTATTTTTTTGCATACACGCAAAAAAATGAATCTTTGCGTACATGTGTGTTAATTCTCAGAATGTTTTCATCTTACAATAAACCCTGTGACACGAATCTGTCACTTTTCGCTTTTAGTTCTGCAACATGTTATATCTAAATTCATTGTCTGATTTCAGGCACTTGGGCTAGAACAAAGGCTGTAATAGGCCAACCCATAATCATCACTCATCATTATTGGCTGTAATGTTTATGATATGGCTTTAAGAGACTTAACACTAACCGGAGTTTGAGTATGAAAATTTTCGTGTGCATAAAACAAGTGCCAGACACTGAAACAAAAATCAAAGTTGCCGCTGATCAAAATGGTATAGATACAACTGGGATTAAATGGGTTTTAAATCCATATGATGAATTTGCAGTTGAAGAGGCTGTAAAGTTTAAAGAAAAAAATCCTACAGCTCAAGTATGGGCGATCACTGTAGGACCTAAAGCGCGAGTTGTTGATTCTTTGAGAACAGCTCTTGCTATGGGTGCAGATGAAGCTATTGCTATCAATGCGGATGATAAAATTGACGCTCTTAGTACGGCCAAAGCATTAGCTTCTGCTATAAAAGCAGAAGGTGGCGCACATTTAATTTTTACAGGCAAACTAGCCATTGATAACAATCAATCCTCAGTGCCTCAAATGTTAGCTGAATTTTTAGATATGCCTCATACGTCTGTAGTTTCTAAATTTGAAGCAACACCTGAGAGCGTAACTGTTGAACGTGATGTGGAAGGTGGAGCAAAAGAAGTTGTGCAAATGATGGCTCCAGCTTTAGTAGCGGCAAATAAAGGTTTAAATATGCCAAGATATGCAAGCTTACCTGGCATCATGAAAGCAAAGAAAAAAGTTATTAAAGACTTAGATGCGGCGACATTGGGTGTAGCAACAACAGATCAAAAAGTTAAATATGTTCAGTTCTCTTTGCCGGCAGAAAAACCACCGGTTAAAATGTTATCAGGCGATACAACAGCTCAAGCTACAGAGCTTATCAAACTTTTACGTGATGAAGCGAAGGTGTTATAATGGGAAAAATTTTAGTTTTCACAGAGTTTCAAAATAATAAATTAAAAAGAAGTTCTCAGGAACTTTTACAATTTGCTGCTAAATCTGGAAATACAGTTTTAGGCTTAGGCTTAGGTTCACAAGCTGCTGCTGCTTCTCAAGAAATAGCTCATCATGGTGGCCAAGAAATACATTTGGTTAAAGGCAATGAATACGATCAATATAACCCTGAACTATTTTCTATAGCTGTAGCTGAAGTCATTCAAAAAACTGGCGCGACTATAGTTTTAGCTTCTGCTAGTTCTTTAGGAAAAGATTTATTTCCTAGAGTGGCAGCTAAATTAAAAGCGGGTGTGATATCTGATGGAACTGAAATTACAATTTCAGGCGATGATGTAAAGGTAAAAAAACCTTTATACGCAGGTAAATGTTTTGCTACGGGCACATTTGAAAATGCTCCGATTAAGATTGTATTGATGAGAGCAAATCAATTGCCTATTACATCTGCTGATACAAATAAATCCGCCGCTGTCACTGAGCATTCAATCGCGAAACCAAATCTTAAAACAATTATTAAAGAAATTGTAAAAGGCACATCTGAAAAACTAGATTTAACAGAAGCTAATATTATTGTTTCTGGAGGACGTGGTTTAAAAGAAGCTGGTAACTTTAAAATGCTAAATGATTTAGCTGATGTGTTAGGTGCAACTGTCGGAGCAACTCGTGCAGTTGTGGATGCTGGTTGGGTTTCTCACAGTATGCAAGTTGGACAAACTGGTAAAACAGTTGCTCCATCACTTTATATAGCGGTAGGTTTATCAGGAGCAATTCAACACTTAGCAGGTATGAGTGGAGCAAAAGTAATTGTAGCTATCAACAATGATCCAAACGCGCCAATTTTTCAAAAAGCTACTTACGGTATAGTGGGTGATGCATTTGAAATCGTTCCGAAATTAACTGAAGAATTTAAAAAAGCTTTGCAGCACTAATTTCAATGATTAAAATACGTGGGTTCATATTAGGATTTTTAATTTGGGTCATCTACAGATTACTTTCGATGACTTGGAGAATTCAAGTTTATGAACCTTCGCTCATGCAAGATCATATTAAAAATAAAAAACCAATTATATTAGCTCATTTTCATGGAGATGAGCTTCCTTTGGTTTCCCTTACGCCACGTTATAAAATTGCAACTATGACCTCAACATCAAAAGATGGAGAGATGATGACAACAGTTTTGCATCTTCTAGGTGGTAAAACTTCTCGCGGATCATCAACTCGCGGAGGAGTCTCAGCTTTAAAAGGTTTAATCAACCTATGTAAACAAGGGTATAATTGCAGTGTAGCCGTAGATGGTCCAAAGGGACCTATTTATGAAGTTAAGCCTGGCATATTCGAATTAGCTCGTTTAATGAAAGCACCAATTTTTTCTGCGGGTGTATCGTGCGATAAAAAATGGATCTTCCCTAAATCTTGGAACCAAGCTTACTTGCCCAAGCCTTTTGCCCAGATTTTTGTTCATTGGTCTAGTTTCGATTTTGTAATTGATAAATCAACAGATCCTAAATCAAAAGATTTGGCAAATTTCCTTAAAAATCAACTTTTTGACGCAAGACAACAAGCGCTAAATTCATTGTCCCATTAAGCATAGAGATTTAGCATTTTATATAGGGGAATGATTAATAAATGATTCCTGCATTTAGTAATATAGCATGAGGCTATTTACAAATTGGTTTTAAGAAGTTACCTCACAAAAGGATTTGTATTATGAAATTGGTTTTATTGATTAGCATGCTTATTTCTCTTCCACTTTTTGCGCAAAAAGGAAATGAAGTTGTTGCTACTGTAGGAAATAAGAAAATCACAGTTAACGAATTTAACCGCAGATACAAAGAGGTGCTTAGCCAAGTTATCGTTAATCCCCCTTCTAAAAAAGTTTTTTTAGAAGATTTAGTTCGCTATGAAATGGGCTTACAAGAAGCTAGAAAAAGAAATTTAGATAAAGACCCAATCGTTCAAGAACGTATTAATCAAGAGCTTTATAAAGCTTTACTCGAAAAAGAACTTGGCCAACAGGTTCAAGAAAATAAAGTAACTGAGCAAGAAATGAGAGCGTATTACGCAAAAAATCCACAAATTAGAGTGTCTGATATTTTAATTGAGGTAAAACCGGGCGCAACAGACGCGCAACGTGCTGAAGCTCGTAAACGTGCAAATGAAATTTTATCAGAAGTTTTAAAGTCTAAACGTCCTTTTGAAGAGCTTGTAAGATTGTACTCTGATGACATTACAACTAAAAATTTAGGCGGTGACGTTGGTTGGCAATCGCGTTTAACTTTAGTTCCTACATATTACGATGCAGCCTTAAGTTTAAAAATTAATGAGATTACATCTAAACTTATTGAGACTCCTTTTGGCTTTCATATCTTCAAACTAACTGGTAAAAGAAGCTATGAAGATGCTACTAAACGTGAAATTCGTATGGCTGTTTTTGATGAAAAACGTAAAGCAGTTTTTGATCAATATTTTTCAAAAATTAAAAAACAATATCCTGTAAATGTTAACACTAAACTTATTGAATAATTCTAATAAAATACTCAAAGGTAAAAAACCAATCCATATAATTTTACCTTTGATTTTATTTGTTTCGAGTTTGTCTGGTTGTGATTATTTCGCCTTTAAAACTCGATCTAAAACTATTATACAGGTTGAAGACCAAAATATATCTCTAGGTGTGTACTCCAGTTTACTTGCGGACAAACTTAAAACTCTAGATCCTTTATCAGCTAAAGATCCTGCCATTTTAAAATCTTTTAAAAACAGAATTGTTACAGATTTAATTATCGATGCACTAATTGAAAAATGGTCTGAAGAACAAAAATTAAAAATTACACCTGAAAATTTAGAGCAAGAACTTACAAAAATAATTTCGCAATATCCTAACGACAAAACTTTCAGAGAAGAGCTTGCAAAACAAAATAAATCATTTCAGTCCTGGAAAAAATCTGTCGAAGTTAGTTTAAAAAGAAAAGCTCTATTTGATAGCTTAAGAAAACAGATCGTCGAACCAAGCGATGCAGAGCTACAGGCCTATTTTCAAAATAATAAATCCAAATATTATCGCAATGAGTCCGTATTGGTGGAAAGCATTTTACTTCAAGACGAAAATCAAGCCGATGTGATTAAGCAGCTCTACAAAAAAGGTCAATCGTTTGAAAAACTCTTTAAAGAGTACTCTTTAGATAAGGATACTCCCGCAGGTTTTAAATATGGTTGGGTTGAACGCATTAATAATGGTTCAGACGTGGAATCGTTATTCACCATTAAGCGTAATGAACTGATAGGTCCTATTCAGTTTGCTGAAGGGTTTAGGTTGTTTAAAATTACTCAAAGAAAAGCTGCTTACCAAAAAACATTCGAAGAATCTAAAAAAGATGTTAAAAATGAGGTTATTTCTTTACGCGAAACAGCGCGCTTTTCTGCCTGGTTAGACGAGCAAATTAAAATGCGTAAAATATATAAGAATACCTCTGCGATTGATGCATTATCAGTTGAAACTCGCGAAGAATAGCGAGATAAATACATCTATGAAAAAAGCATTTTTTATACTGTGTCCTCTTTTTTTCTTTTCATCACTTTTACAAGCTAAAGAAACACCTCTGGCCTCTAAATCTTCGACAGCTGTAGTTGTAAATAAAATTATCGCTGCTGTGGGCTCTGAAGCGATATTGAAATCTGATCTTGATAGTTTCGAGTCACGGCTAAAAAAAGACGGATCAATTGATGAAGCTCTTTTATTAGACAAAACTCTCGAAGAACTTAAAAAAAGTAAATCTGAACAGCTCCAGTATTTAATTCGTGAAAAAATGGTTGAGTCAGAAATTAAAAGACTTAACCTTTCTTTTACTGATGATCGCGTAAATGAAGAAATAAGCACACTTGCTAAACGTAATAGAATGTCTAGAACAGAATTAGAAGCTTACATGAAGAAGCAAGGCTATTCTCTAACTGAATATAAAAATTCTTTAAAAGCACGCTTAGAAAGACAAAGTTTTTTTGAAACAGAGATCGTAGCTAAGTTACGCATTACAGATGAAGATGCTTACAATGAGTATAAAAATAAAAACCCTAATTATAAACCTAATATCAATGAATACAAAATCGCTCAAATTTTCTTTGATCCACGAAAAGGGTCACCAGAAGAAGCTTTGAAGAGAGCAGAAGCCGTTTACGATAAGATAAAAAACGGAGAAGCTTTTGATAAGCTAGCTGATAAATTTAATGAGGATAAAGGAGCCAATGTTGGTGGTTACTTAGGCCAATTTAAAACTGGCGAATTTAATGCAGATATGGAGCGTGCTATATCTAATTTAGATGCGGGCGGCATTTCTCAGATCGTGCAAACAAAACAAGGATTTCACATTATTAAAGTTTTAGAAAAAAAGGTCACTCAAGATCCTTTGTTTTTGCGTTATAAAGAACAAATTAAGGCTTCTTTGGTTGAAAAGAATTTTAAACGACAACTTAAAAATTGGTTTGAATCACAAAAACAAAATTCTTACATACAAATTTATGAATAAATTGTGGCAAAAATAGTTTCATCGAAACCTTTAAATAAATACAACGCTGTTGCTGTTACAACTGGTGATCCAGACGGGATAGGTTTTGAAGTAACAGCTAAAGCTTTATATAAAATAGGACCACAAAAAAATATCTGTTTTTTTATATTTAGAGATCACAAGCAAGAGCTTCTTCAAAAAAAATATTTTGATTTGATCGATAAAAAATTTTCTAGGTTTACTTTTAAATCTCTCAAATCTGCTCTCGCATTTTTCTTTCTTTTAAAGCAGACTCATTCTTTAAATAAAAAATTTATTTTTGATCTAGAGTTAGAATCTTCTGCCGCCGATTGGGTTATCGATTCTACTTTATATTGTAAAGATAAAGTATTTTCATCTCTTGTCACTGCGCCCTTATCAAAAACACTTATTAAAAAATCCGGATATGATTTTATAGGTCATACAGGGATTTTTCGACATTATTTTCCGCAAAATGAATTGTTCATGGGGTTTGTAGGAAAATATTTTAACGTTTTGCTGACAACCGATCATGTTCGCCTACAAGATGTAGAAACACACCTGAATAAAAAAATTTTAAAACACTCCAAGGAAGCGGCTTTAAATTTTAAGAAACTGCTTAAATCTAAAAAGCCAATTGCCTTACTCGGATTAAATCCCCATGCTGGTGAAAAAGGCTTAATGGGTGAGTTTGAATCTAAGACCTTATCACCTGTATTTAAAAATCAATTTGCTTTTTCCAAACCTCTTCCTCCAGATGCGGCTTTTTTAAAAGAAAATTGGAGCAAATACGCATTCTTTTTATGTCAGTACCACGATCAAGGCCTTATCCCATTTAAAATGATTCACGGACAAGACAGTGGTGTACATATTACACTGGGCTTACCCTTTATAAGGACCAGCGTAGATCACGGCACAGCTAAGGATATTTATAATAAAAATTTAGCTAACCCTAATTCAATGATCGATGCTATTAAATTGAATTTAAAACTAATTAATTAAACAGTTTCATCAGATTTTTGGATTAAACATAAACTAAATTTATGCTATATTCACATGGCAGTATAAAGGAAATAGATATGATAATAACTCCTATAATTTTTAGAGAATATGATATTCGTGGCGTGTACAATAAACAGTTTAATGATGAGTTCGCGTACAATTTAGGTAAGGCATTTTGCTCATACGTTTATAAAAAAACTGGTAAAAAAACCTTTAGATTGTCTTTAGGACATGATGCTCGCACATCCAGTGTAAGCCTGATCGAAAACCTAAGAAGAGGCTTCGTAGAGTCCGGTGCTGAAGTTTATATGCTTGGCATGGTCACATCGCCCATCAGTTACTTTTCAACGTTTCAGCTAGATTTAGATGGCGCCATCATGGTAACGGGCAGTCACAACCCCCCAGAGTACAATGGTTTTAAAATTTCTTTTGGTAAAACAACAATTTTCGGCGAAGAAATCCAAGAGTTATATAAAATTATTTTAGCTCAAGATTACATCATTGGGAGTGGATCAAGTAAACCCTACGACATCTTTCCAGAGTATTTAGAAAGATATAAAAAAGAATTCGGACAACTCAAGCCTCTTAATGTTGTGCTAGACTGTGGAAATGGTGCTGCCGGAGTTATTGTAAGAAAGCTTTACAACACTGTTGGTTTAAATCCTGAAATTTTATTTGAAGAACCAGATGGGCGCTTTCCAAATCATCACCCGGATCCAACAGTAGAAGAAAATTTAAAAGATTTAGCAAAAAAAGTAAAAGAAACAGGTGCTATTGTGGGTATTGGTTTTGATGGTGATGCTGATAGAATTGGTATTGTCGATCACACGGGAAAAATGATTTATGGTGATGAGCTGATGACAATTTATTCTCGTGCAATCTTAGCTGAGAAAAAAGGTGAGAAAATTGTCGGTGATGTTAAATGCTCTGATCGCATGTATAACGACATCAGCCTTCACGGCGGTGTACCTGTATTATGGAAAACAGGACACAGTCTTATTAAAGAAAAAGTTAAATCTGATAAAGCTCCGTTTGGTGGAGAGATGAGTGGTCATATTTTTTTCGCAGATCGCAACTATGGTTATGACGATGC
>JBKBTW010000124.1:0-8162 GCA_046291245.1 Pseudobdellovibrio sp.
TGGATGTTAAAAAACTTAAACTTATCAATCCTGACCCTAAACCCATGAATGAAATCATGGAGATCATTGGCTGTCCTGAACATAAGTACATCGCAGACTGTTTACGCAGAAAAGTCATGCCTGAAGGATTAGTCGATCAACCAACTATATAGAATTTAATGAAGATGTCTGATCTCATATAAAGCGGTTAGGCTCGACCTAACAGCTTTATGCATTTTTAAGTCCTTCATACATCGTGAGCTAAAATACAGAACATATCTTTAACACTCTTGTAACTCTTACACGAAGAGAAATCAGAAACTAAATATAAGAGCTTTACGCTTGGCCTAAAACTTGTAGCTTTAAGTTCGATTGTACTTCAGTGCAAGTAGGGGTTTTTATGTCATTTGGTGTATACGATTCTTATTTTGAAGATTCTATTTCTTATAGAAAAAGTTCTAAAAAATACTTTGGCTTATCGTTATTCGTGCATGGTGCTTTAGCGGTAGGTGTTATCTACATGAGTGTGCCAGTGATTCAAAAAATTCAATCTAACGAGCCTATCATGATTGAACTCAAATCCTCAGAATTTGAAGAAGCACAGCCTGCCCTCTCGACTTTACTTAACGATCAAGAATCTTCTGAAAATGCAGAGCCCTCTTCACCAGCTGTTGTTCAAAAAACCGAAGCTGAAGACACAGCTCCACGAGAAATCAAGCAAGCCCAAAAAACTGTAGCTCCGGCGAAAATACAAAAAGCAACTGCTACACCAAAAATAGCTCCTACATCTAAACCTGTAGCAGCTACAACGTCTCAACAAACAGCTACACCTTCGCAAGCTGCATTTGTGCCTGAGTCTATAGATGATATTGCAACACCTTCTCCTGATTTTGATGGTGTTGAAACAGCTCAAGCTCAAAAATTAAATGAAAATGCTTTTGATCTTGAGTTTCAAAAAATCGATCAAGTAAATGCTGCTGCTTTACAAGCAGAAGAAGATCAGTTCAATCAAAAAACTCAACGGATTTCACAAGAAAATGATACGGCTTTAAAAGCCTTGGAAGACCAGTTTTCTCAAGACTCTGCAAACATGAATCAAGCTCTGGAAGCTACTCGCTCTAAAAATGCTCAGGAGCTGGCTCGCATTCAAGCGGCTGAAGCCGAAAAAGTGAGACAACAACAAGCCTTATTACAGGCTCAAAAAAGCGCTCAATCTGGAAAAAATAACAACACAATCTCTGGAAACAATCGCAACGGTGAGGCTCAAGCTTCTGCAAGCAATGCACAAAATGGCCAAGGATTAAATGGAAGCGGTGTCAACGCCACTGGATCTGGCGCTGGTCAAGGTAAAGTAAGATCTATAGATCAGCTTCGCCAAATGCCAGGAAACCCTATGCCACAGTATTCGGTTGATGAAAGACTTAACCAACAACAAGGTAAAGTTACGTTTCAAGCTTATGTCACTCCTGATGGAAGGCTCACTCAATTCAAACGCTTGAACTCAACTGGATATGAAAACTTAGATAGTAAAACTCTCACAGCTCTGAGAAAATGGAAGTTTTATCCCGGGCAAGAAGGATGGGTTGAAATCCCACAGGTATGGAGTTTAAAAGGTGATGTTGAACAAGCACCAACTCTGCTGAGAAGAAGATAACATAGACTTTTACAATAAATATAAAACCAATAAAAAAGGAGTTGAAATCTCAACTCCTTTTTTATTTATAACTTTAAATTTAATTCTGCTAAAATTAATTAGTCGCCAAATAAAGCTTTTTTAGATTTCGTAGAACCTTTAGTGCGAAGAGCAGCTTTTCTTTTGGTTCCAGAAGTTGCTTTTTTACGTTCACGAATATATTCAGTTTTTTTCGTTTTTGAAGCCATGTTATCCTCTTTTTTTAGTCATGTTAAATTTTAAGCAAAATTAGAGTGATAGGATTATCAAAACGGAACCACTAAGTCAATTGAGTGATGCGTTTCTTTTTTAAACTCAGACTCTTTTACATAAGCATAATGCAATCCAAATTGAGGGCCATTAAACCCCAAGCCAGCCGTAAAATAGTTCTGAGAAGCTATATTATCGTTCTGATAGCCAATTTTAGCCACAATCCACTCATTTAAAAGAAAAGTGGTGCCATATTTAAATATCATTTTTTCATCAGAAGCAGCATTTTTTCCGGACTCTACTTCCAAGCGAAGGCCAATTATATCCATATAAATGTAATCCATCCCAAGGGCCCATGTCGGTCTCTGATCAATACTATCTGCTAAATCTGTGTCCGTAAGTGGTTTATTTTTCCAGACCAAACCTGTTGAGAGCTTACTTGTAAAGCGATACAAAATACCCGTATCAACAACAGTTTGCTTATATTTTTTCTCCGCAATCTTCATTTCTTGCAAACCAAAATTAGCTCCTAATGACCATCTTTTAGAAAATGCATGAGCCACTCCTAAAAAAAATGTTTTGCTTTTGATGTTGTTGATGTCGGTTTGACTATACCCTAGCATCGCTGGAAATAGCGCTTCAGCTCCATTATCAGCAAATGAAGTTCTAAAATGTTTTGAGCCCCCACTAAAAGTAGCCACTCGAGTCGGAAATAACGCTATAGTGCTCGGGTTGTTAAATGCACCATCGATTCTATCTAAAGCCCCGACACCTGCTCCACCGAGAGCCGATGAACTAGATCCCAAGTTTTCGAAAGAATGCGCTAATGATGATAAAAATAATAAAGTAAAAAAAATAGACTTCATATGCTCGTATTAAATCAGACATCCCTTTCAAACACAAAACGCGCCGAGATATAAAATTTTCTTAGATGTAAGTTATTATTCTAAATGATTAATTCTAAAAATTTGTACTGGTGCGTGTACAAATACTTGCATATTGCGCACATCGCCCTAACATACGACGTTGGTCATCAGTTGAGACTGAGTAATTAATACCAAGCGAGTTGTAAGCTGTTAAATAGCACTCTTTAGTTGGGTCATACTGTACACCGAATTCGGTTTTACCCGCAGCGGTTAATAAGCTTGGGTTATCCATAAATTCTGTTCCTGTTGGCAAATAACATGATAAAGTTTTTGGTGTTACACACAAACCCCATGAGTCTCGCTGAACAGTCCTACTGGCCACACTAGATGCTAAAGTTGTTGATGGTGGGATAAATAAACCTATTTTCCACTCTGACTCTGGATAGTGACGGCGTATTTTTTTGATTTGCAATTGACGATCTTGCCGTTCTGGAGGCAAATCCGTTGCCAAAAGCGCAGTACATTGAGGATCGCCATCTTTTCTAATTTTATCGTATTGCGAATCACGCACAATAGGAAAATGCTCACACGTCCAAGTCGCGCCTGTTACATTAGATCCTGTTGACAAATCAATCTCTGTTACGCCTGATAAAATATTTTTATTAGTCCATCCCGCAACTGTGGAAGATTTAGCTGTAAATTGCAATGCGTATCCACGACCATAAGCCTTTGTTAAGTCCTTTGGATCTGGCCTTTTGATGCTCAGAATTTTATCGACATCCGTTGAACCTGAAGCTGATGTGCTAAAAAGTGCTGTTACTATGATTTTACTTGAGTCCGTAGCATTAAACTTATTTCGTACATTTTGTGAGTACAGTTCTGCCGCTCCAAAGTTATATTCTTTAGGGGTGTAATTTGCTGGCGGAGGAGGTAAAGTGATTGAACTATCTTCTGTTTGATTAAGTCTAAATGTCCCATGCAATGTAATAGACTGTTGAGTGCCTGATAGATTATAGTTTCTTGCACCTTCAGATAAAACGGTACCTGCCGTTGTATATTTAATATCTTTAGTTAAAAGTTCACCTGCATATCCGCTGTTAAGTTCTGCTGCGATTAAAGTAGCATCACGCCCCACCAATGGTGTTGCGGAATATGTTTCGCTCATTGATGAAGCTATTTGATCTACAAACAAGTTTAAATTATTCTTTCTTCTAATTGAAAATTGTATCCTTGCATTTTGATTAACCGCAGATTTATTTAAAACTCTTAGAACCTGTGCAGGAATTATTGTGCTTGATGGTGCCGCTGGGGTAAAGTACTTACCTATATACTGAAGAAATTCAGTTTTAAGCTTAATACCACCTTTAACAGCTCCATTTCCATTTGTATTAATGAAACCTTCACTCACACCAATTTTTAGATTTGAAACAGCTTGAGTATTGCTTAAAGCTGTACATGAATTATATGAAATTGTATCCGCAGCTAAGTCATAAGCAAACGGAGCTTGCTTTGTGGTGTTATCAATCACTTCACTGATAGAGCTTTTGCTATCTAAGATACCATTTCCTGATGGAGTACACCCCACTAGAAAAACAAAACAACTCGCTAAAGTTGTGCTATATAATTTAGTTATTTTTAGAAATTTATTTATCTCACTCACCGTAGAATCTTATCGGCAAAAATTAATAAATTCTGTAAGTTTATCTCAATATGAAACGCATTTAGCTCTTTATTGCCTATTACAATAGGCCAGCTCTAGTTTTTGCTTTCTAAAACTCAGTTTCGAGCTCTATCAAAGGCTAACACATATCGTTAGTTCTCTCATTCCGACTAAACTTATTTCTTTAATGTGATATATTCATTTCATGAATCAAGCTTATCATACCTCTACTTTTAAATTTTTATTTTTAATGACATTTTTTACGTCTGTAGCCGGCTGGACTTATGTCTTGCCACTAGATTTCGTCATTAGAAAATCAATCTCGACGACAGGGCGATCCATTGTATCTCTTGAACAAGATGTGGTTTTTAAAAGTGGCAATGAGTCTTTAAAAGTTCATGAGAGTTGGTTAGTTGAGGGAGATAAAAATTTAAAAGTATCTGCTGTGGGTGCAGACCTTTACAGAGATAGTATTCGCGTAAATTCTTTATTTAACTCTAAACATAAAACTCAAATTTTGGGTAAAAACAAAACTTCCACAGCTTTACCGGCTGATTTTTATCAAAGATTGTTATTTATTAGATCATCTGAATCTTTTATGGGATATTTAAAAGAATTAAATATTCCAGCAAAAATTCGTTTGTCACGTGCTGATGGCAAAGTTTGCTTTGCTCTTGGCGAGGCTTCAATTGAGGATCAAAAATATGCTCAAATTTGGATTGATCAAGATGATTTTTTAATCAGAAAAGTACGCCTTCCTTCTGGTACAGAAATCACGCTTTCTGATTATGTTAAAGCAAATGATGATCTCTGGATTGCCAAAACTCAAAAAATTACATGGGGTGGAGGCTTAACAGCCACAATTAATGTCAAAAGCTTTTCAGCAAAAGTAAGTTCTGCGATTCAGGATTTTTATCCACAAAATTTTGATGCACCCACAACTTTTTCGTTCTCACAATCATCAGCATTAGCGCAAGTGGCCGAAGATTTTTACAAAAGATTTAGATAAGACCTATGTCAGATAAAAACCTTGTTAAAGTAGCTGTAGATGCTCCTTTACTTGAACCTTTAACATACCTACAAAATAGTGATTTTATCGTAAATCGTGGTGATGTTGTAAATGTCACTCTTGGAAAACGAAATGTTAAAGGTTTTGTTTTATCTGCATTTACAAGCACTTCTGACGAGCTGAACAAACAATTTGGAAAAGATATTCAATTAAAGTCCGTTGTTTCAATAGACGTGGAGTTACCAAAACTCATTGACCCTTATCTAAAATGGCTTGAGTGGATCGCGGATTACTATATTCATCCCCTAGGGCAAGTTATACAATTAGCTTTTCCTCCGCTTCCAAGACAAACAAAACAACGTCAATCCAAGCGGCCACCAGTGGTGCCCCAGCTTGCCCCAACAGAAAAACCCGATTTAACACCTGAACAAATACACTGTTTAGATCACATTGATTTAAATGAAGGCTTTAGAACTCATCTTATTCATGGTGTAACAGGTTCTGGTAAAACAGAAATATATCTGCGTTTATTTGAAGATTGCCTCAAACAAGACAAAAAAGGGTTGTTTTTACTTCCTGAAATTTCTTTAACACCACAATTAGTTAATCGCTTTGTCGAGAGATTTGGTGATAAAGTAGCCGTGCTCCATTCTCAACTGACCGATAGAGAGCGAACGAACCAGTGGTGGGAAATAGTAGAAGGTAAAAAACAAATTTTAATCGGGGCAAGGTCTGCTATGTTTTGTCCTATTACAGATGTTGGATTGATCGTTGTAGATGAGGAACATGAAACAAGCTTTAAACAAGACGAGAAATTAAAATACAATGGTCGTGATTGCGCCATTATGTTGGGCAAGTTTAGCAATTGCTCGGTAATTCTAGGCTCCGCAACTCCAAGCTTAGAGTCGTGGAAAAATGCTCAAGATGGAAAATACAAATTACACAGTTTAGTTTCTCGTGTTGCGAATAGACCCTTACCTGACATCAGCATTGTAGACATGCGCGTAGAAAAAGAAAACCCTGAACGAAAAGCTGATACGCCGTTTTGGCTTTCAACTGAGCTTTATAAAAAAATGTCTGTCTCTCTTGCAAACAACGAACAAGTTGCTTTTTTACTCAATCGCCGAGGCATGGCACAAGTCGTATTTTGTCCAGACTGTGGCTACAAAACGAAATGTCCTAATTGTGATATTAGTCTTACGTTACACGGCAAGCATCACCTTGTTTGTCACTATTGTGATTACCACGAAAACTTTCAATCAAAGTGCCCAGATTGCGCAACAGGTGAACTTGTTCCGCTAGGGTTAGGGACAGAAAAAGTTGAAGAAGATTTAAAAAACTTATTTCCAGATAAAACGACTGCGCGTGCAGATCGTGATGAAATTACTCATCGAACAGAGATGGAAGCTCTTATCGAAGACATGGAACGTGGTAAAATAGATATTTTGATCGGCACGCAAATGATAGCTAAAGGTTTGGATTTTCCCAAACTAAAACTTGTGGGCTTGCTGCTAGCCGATGTTGGGTTTAATCTGCCAGACTTCAGAGCTTCAGAAAAAAGTTTTCAATTGATGACTCAAATGAGTGGGCGTGCTGGTCGGCATGTAGCAGCTCATGAAAATGCGGGAGCCGTTGTTATCCAAACATACAACACCGAGCACGAATCACTTCTTTACGCACAAAAGCATGACTACATCGGCTTTGCTAATCAAGAACTTAACAACAGGTCTCCTTTACACTACCCGCCATTTCAAAAAATGATTTCCTTCCGAGTGCAATCCATAGCTCAAGACAAAGCCCATAATACGGCACGTGCTATTTTGGCTCGAGCACAAGCTCTAAAAGAAAAATTTCCACAGCATTACGGACAAATAGAAATTCTAGGGCCTGCGGCATCTCCCCTAGCTAAACTTAAAAATCAATTTCGCTATCATTTGATCATCAAAGGTCCTCGCTCAATTGAGTTAAATCAATTTGCTCGGCAAATAAGTGGGGATGAAAAATGGATACCTAATCAAGTCAAAGTCTTAATCGATGTTGACCCTATGAGCCTGTTGTAAAATAATATTGAAGTGTCGACGGAAGAAAAGAAAAAAATTAATTCTATATCGAATAGCATAGTTGAAGCTAGAAAAGCTCAAATGTGGGACATGCGTGTTGCTTTAATAAAACATGGGCACAAAGCCGTTCAAGATAAGCGTTATGCGGATGCCGTCGTCAGTTACGAAAAATACATTCGTATTCTTGAAATTGTTTTTGAAAGTAAACCCGGTGAGCTATCACCGCAAGCCTTTAAAGAGTCTGCCCGTACGGCAGAGATGTCTATTTTAGCTGGTATTTACTGGGATCTTATCAGAATTTATGACACAAACCCAGCTTATAAAGCTAGACAAGACAAAGTTGCCTTGCAACTTGCTCGTTTTGCACCTTTAACTCCGATTAATAATGATTTGGTTCGCAAAGCTGAGGTTTTTATCAAAACAGCTAAAAACCCTCAAAGTGTTAAATTATTTTTATCTAAGGCTGGTCGGATGTCTCGTTGCTTTATTGCAACCTCTGCGTTTAACTCTCCCGTATCACCAGAGGTTTTACAATTAAGAGCTTTTAGGGATCACACTCTCAGAAACTCTTACTTTGGACGTAAATTTATTTATTTTTACTATAAAATATCTCCGCACATTGCATGCGTTCTTGATCAGCATGAAAAGCTCAAAATGCCTATCAGATGGGTATTACGGCTTGTGATTAAATGCGTTAGTTCAAATT
>JBKBTW010000125.1:0-8161 GCA_046291245.1 Pseudobdellovibrio sp.
CCGATCCTACACCTTTAATACCACCTAAGCCAAAATAAATCTCTTCACCTTTAACTGTAAATAAATAATCCGAAAAATTCACATGCGGAGGCTTTACAACTAACCCTCTTTTTTGTGCATCTTTAACATACTTAACAACCTTATCCGTATCACCCACCTCAGTTGATAACAGAGCTGCAAAAAACTCTGCTGGGTAATAATGCTTAACCCAAGCTGTTTGGGCCGTAATAACCGAATAAGCCGCCGCATGAGATTTATTAAAACCATAATCAGCAAACTTATACATCAAATCAAAAAGCTCTTCTGATTTTTGTTTGTCATGACCTCGCTCTATCGCACCCTTCATAAAACGCTCACGGTGCTTATCCATCTCCTCTTTAATCTTTTTACCCATCGCTCGACGAAGCATATCGGCTTCACCAAGACTGTATCCCGCGATCAAAGATGCAATACCCATCACTTGCTCTTGATAAACCATAATTCCATACGTCTCTTCAAGAACTTGCTTTGTCTCTGGCAATAAATACTCAACAGGGGCTTCACCATGTTTACGTTTAGTAAACTCAGGAATATTCGCCATCGGACCTGGGCGATATAAAGAGGTAATAGCTGTGATGTCTGCAAAACTTGTAGGTTTTATTTTTCGAGTGGCATCTGTGATCCCTTCACCCTCGAATTGAAACACGCCCGCCGTATCACCACGTGAAAGTAATTCATAAATCTTGTGGTCTTGTATGGGAATATTTTTTTCTAAAACTTCTACACCACGATTCTCTTTTACTAATCTCAAAGCATGATGAATATGAGTTAAAGTCTTTAAACCTAAGAAATCAAACTTGATTAAACCAATCTTTTCAGCATGCTTCATATCATACTGAACAACATTTTCTCCATCAGCGCCTTTGTACATAGGGGCATGTTTAACAAGCTGCCCATCAGCTATGATAACACCCGCAGCGTGAATACCTGCATGACGAACTAAACCTTCAACTTTTAACGCGAGCTCTACGAGAGTTTGAACTGTGGGATTAGTTTCCATGGTTTCACGTATACGCGGTTCCATCTCCAACGACTCGGTTAAAGTGACTCCCAATTTATCAGGAATTAATTTACTCACGGCGTCTACTTCTGGAAATGTCATACCTAAAACACGACCTACATCTTTTAAAGCTGCACGTGTTTGTAATTTACCATACGTAATGATTTGAGAAACAGAATCTTGTCCGTATTTATCAGTTACATATTGAATCACCTCTTGTCGTCTATCTTGACAAAAATCGATATCAAAATCTGGCATCGAAATACGTTCGGGATTCAAGAAACGTTCGAAAAGTAAAAAATTAGGAATTGGATCTAGATCAGTAATTTTCAAACTATAGGCCACCAAAGATCCCGCCCCAGATCCACGACCCGGACCAACAGGTATATCTCTATTTTTAGCCCAGTTAATAAAGTCTTGAACAATTAAAAAATAACCGTTGAACCCCATACGATCTATAATAGAAAGCTCATACTCTAAACGTTTAAAGTATTCCGGCTTTTTTTCCTCAGATACTTCACTTCCAACATTTTTTAGTTCTTCGAATCTCTCGATTAAACCCTCATGGGCCCGATGATAAATCTCATCTTTAACTGATCGCCCGCCTTGAGTAGGAAAACTAGGTAAATGATATATTGCTTTCCCTTGATCATCTTTAAGTTTAAATTTTACATCACATCTATCGACAATAACTTGTGTATTACTAATAGCCTCAGGAATATCAGAAAATAAACTTTGCATTTTCTCTTGAGATTTAAAATAAAACTCGGAGCTTCCAAGTTTAAAACGTGTCTCATCTGACAATGTTTTATTTGATCCAATACAAACCAAAACTTCTTGAGCGATTTGATCATCTTGAGTCATGTAATGCACATCATTTGTTGCTACTAACGGGACTGAGCAAATTTTCGAAGCTTCTATTAAAAAATCATGAATGCTTTTTTGAACATCGTTGTTTTGTGGCAATGTACGACTGATCTCTAAGTAAAAGCGATCATCAAAAATTTCTTTTAAAAATTTCACTTTCTTCAAAGCGGCTTCTGGACCTTCTTTTAATAAAGTGTCTATAACCTCACCACGCTGAGTACCACTTAAACAGATCAAGTTATGGCTGTACTCTTTCAACACATCATAATCTATACGCGGTTTCCAATAAAAGCCTTCTTGATACCCTACAGACGACAACTTACAAAGATTTTGATAGCCTTCATTATTTTGGGCTAAAAAAACTAAACGCCTTGGGCCAAGCACGATATCGGAATATCTTTGATTGGGATCTTGTTTTTTTTCTAATCGAGAACCTGGAGCTATATAAGCTTCCAAACCTAAGATTGGTTTCACATTCTTATCTTTACATGCAAAGTAAAACTCAATCGCACCAAACATGTTTCCGTAATCAGTTAGCGCAACAGCAGGCATTTGATATTCTGCTGCTTTTTTTGCTAACCCCTTTACGCGACAAGTTGCCTCTAATAAGGAATATTCCGAATGAACATGTAAATGAGAAAATGACATATTTATTTTTACTATTGCTTAGGGGGAGTTTCAAAAAAATAATCCCTTACGCAAAGCGCGATATGCATGACAAATATTCATAATTTAATAGAAAATTCTATTATTTATTAATTGAAATCTTATAAAATGAACAGATTCGCATAATTAAGAATCACTGTACGGAAAGGCTTTGATTTACTGTAGATATCATCTCTTCTAAATCTTGTTTAAGCATCTGCAAACCCTCTATATCATCACTAAATGCTATAACATTTAGCTCTGCCACATAGAGTGTTTGAGTTAGACTTGACACCAAGCCCTCAACTTGATCATGAGCGCTAAGTTGCAGCTTAAGTGCTCTTAGTTGATTTATATAACTTTTAATTGATCCCTGTAGATTTTGAATTTCTTCTAATTCAGCGCTTGTTAAAGAGTAGGTCTCTTCGACCGCAGCGGCTGGAACTCTTGACGAATTTATATTGATTTCATCAGCTTTCACATAAGTATAATGCATACTTAGAATCGCAAAAATTGATAATATCTTTTTCATAAATCCCTCACTTTTTCGCATAAATAACTAGAGTGTTCCCTGTTTATAATTATATGCTAATATCATTCCATTCTCACCTCTACTATAAGGCCTTTAAATAAATTCACCTTAAAAATAATATACAGTTTATAACACTTAATGCTAACACTTCGTTTGTATCAAATTGATACACCCTACAATTCTTACAACTCCACTGAAATCTTATGTCACGCGAATATTCCAGTCTGTATTTTATTTAAGAAAACTATTCATTTACACACAAAAACAAAAATTAAGAATAAAATAATCAAATCAAAATATTCTATAGACAAAATTCTAGTTTTTTAAAACTCTAGCTAGTATTTCTAAACTTAAAAATTCTATTTCCGATATCTCTTCATAACCTTGAGCCACCACTATGAGGAGACATCATCATGAATCGAAAAACGCTAATATATTTTACAACATTAGCCACAGCTGCATTTTTATTTACATCGTGCGGACAACAAAAGTTCTCACAAGAGCAACTTAATCAAATCGATATAGCTGCGCAGGATGATCATTCAGATCACATACTTGATGATCATGAATCTGACTTCACATCAGATCTAATGGCTCTTGGTTGCAAGAAAGCGACACAAGCACAGCTCAATCAAGTTAATCTGGGCTATACAAAGCTTGATCAATTTTTAAAAGAATGCGTAAAACAAACAGGTTCTGACAAATGGTGCAAACAAGTAGCTAGACCTAATCCAAATAGTTACTCTACTTTTTCATGCACTTACAGCCCTAGCCAACCTCATAACTTAATTCACCCAACAGAAAGCACTTGGGCCTATGCAATTCAAGCTGTAAAACTCGTTCAAGATCTTGAAAAGAACGGTGTTGGTATCGATATAATTTATAACTGGTGGCGGCCTGAGCCTTATAACGCTAATGTAGGTGGTGCCGCAGGAAGACATCCCTTTGGAACATCTGTAGATGTGCGTTTCATTAATAAAACTCAGCAAAATAAAGCTCACACATTACTTTGTAAATACCGTAAACAAGGGCGCTTACGTGCTTTAGGCTATTACTCAGGAACTGGATTACACTTAGGTGTGGGTGATAAAACAGCAAACACTTGGGGTAAGGCTTGTAATTAATTTTTTTTAACCAAAGCAAAAAGGCCATTGTGAAATAAATCACAATGGCCTTTTTGTTTTATGATTATTACTATAAAGAAAGTCCCAACTGGTTTAACATTTGGTAGTAGCGCGAGCGTTCATTTCGTGTGTAAGTTTCTGGCGCTTGGTAGTTGTTTATATCATACTCTTCATGAGCATACTTAAGTTCTTTTTTTACGGCATTCATTTTTTCGACAGTCTCCTTAAGGCGATCAAGATACAATTTTCTTACCTTATTGTAACTTAATCCTATTTTTGATTCGATCAAAACTTTTGTATCTGGATCAGTTGATCCATCAAATATACCTCTAAAAAACTGAATTGCTGGTACAAATGTACTCCCCTTAATCATTAAAATATCCATACCTGCTATTATTGATTGTAAATACACAATCAATATATCGCGATTATTATAACTGCCATACTCACCCATCCACATAGCATCACTTATTAATAGACCTTTAAATCCTAATTTTTCTTTTAAAAAGTCATTTAAAATAAGAGAGGATACTGTTGTGAGATGTCTACTATCAAGAACATCATATTTCGCATGTGATGCTAATATTGAATAAGCGGATTCATAAGATGAGTCATTCTGTTCATTTACCCATGAGATCACATCTGAAAATGGTTTTAATGAGCTTTCAAGATCACTGTATGTCTTCGCTTGAGAAATAACTGTTTGATCATGGGTATCACCCACAGTATCACCTAAACCAGGAAAATGCTTTGTAACAAAAATCATATTTTTTTCATGAACAAAAGCTTTAACCATTTCTTTTACACAAGATGTTATCTCATTGGAATTTTTTGAAACACCACGATTTATAAATAAGTTTTTTGCTAAATCTGAAACCGTTGCCAACGGATAATTAATTCCAGATAATTTTAACTCTTTAGCCATAATTTCACCATGTAAATAGCAAAGTTGATAGTTAAACTTCTGAATTGATTTCCCAAGCCACTGAGGATGAGCTAACTTTGTAAACCCTTGTGTAAAACGCTGAATTCCCGCAATAGTTTTACCAGATAAGGTTTTACTTAAACCTCCACCTTCATAATCTGTTGATAAAAGTAATGGGCCAAGATTTCTTTCTTCTGCTACTTTAGAGTAATCTGCATTAACTTGTGCTATTTCGTATGCCCCCACTTTTTCAGGATTCCAATAAACTATTCCTGCCGGAGGATGATTTTGAATTGCCTTTTTCATGCTAGAAAAAGATTTAGCATTAAACTGTTCAACTAAAAAGTTATACCCGATCCTCGACCTTAAGTACCGCTCTGACTCACTTAAAGTTTGAATACCTTTTGAATCTACTTCTGAGGCATAATACCCCGAAGGACCTACAAGTTTTTCGTCATTTAAACTTGCCAATATATTATTATCTGAGCATGAAAAAACAAAAGATGATAAAAAAGCGATACTCATCATTTGAATACATTTATTGTTTAGACAGTTGTATATTGTTTTGACATCTTTTTTCATAGAACAAACCCTCGGTTACATTTTTAATGTTTCACGAGGATATACTACAAATTATGTACCAGATAATTGCACACAAATTTATTTTACAAACCTTTTTTTTGTTTTAACTTATCCCAGAGAATTTCAAAAAAATTCATTTTACTTCTTCGAGCTTTATCAACGATGCTTCTGTTCATATCGTAAACGCCGGCCGATTCAAGCCTTTAAACAATTTTTAAAATAGCTAGATCATTCAACATATTATCTTAGATTAGCCCAATACTCTTTCATTTTTTGAGTATGATCTTCAAAAAACTTACCTGTAATTTGATCATTTAAATATGTATCAAATGCTGATTCAACACCTGAGAAATAGACCTTCATTTCATGATCAAAATTTTCATTATGATCAACACAATCTGAATATTTTTTCATTTCATATGGTATCTGGTCATAAAAGTTAAATGAGAAAATCTGGCCTTTATCATTTTCTATTTTAAAATTAAAACTTGCTGACTGACTATCACCCTTACTTAAGACACAGTCAGCAAAAGTAAAAGTTATTTTTAAATTATTTTGTAAATTAGTATAAAAATAATATCCCCCACATATAGCTTGGACATGTAGTAGGTTTTGTAGTTGTGGCAATGCCCCATCTTAAAAAGAGTGAGTCATTAGGATTATTTGATGCCTTACCATCTTTTAAAGCATCGTAAAAAACACCAATATCAGTATTAAGCTTCTGTTGTTGATGAAACGTACAACTTTGTTTTAACAACTGTTGAACTTCTGCGTTTCTTGAAGATGGTATAAACACTCCTGCTAATAATTTTTGTGTTTTAGATGAAACATTAACCCATTGATTATTATTTTTTACTTCATGAATTTTAGTTAATAACTGATTATACTGACCTAATATGGCTCCATCACGTGAAGGAGTTGAATAAATATCGTAAGTAGCCGCATCCATACACGACTTATTTATACTCTCTCTATAAGCCAATCCCATGTTAACAACTTCTACACGCTGATCTAATTCATGACATAAAGAATCAAACATACGGTTCAAAGTTTGCTCTGGAGTTTCTGCTACAGTTGTAAGAATACTTTTTACATAATCGAAAAACTTAGATCCGTATTGGTTTGCAGCTTTATATTGCTCGTAATTAGCTCCCGGAATTTGCGATGCTGGTACATTAAATTGATCAGATCTTTTTGCACGACGAAACCCCCAACCATTTTGATCTGCAGGCGCAGAGTGATTCGGAATCCATTTTGCATTACTAAAGCTATATTGCTTTGTAAAGTTCATCGGAAGACCAGCATCACGTCTGGCTTGAGTTGAATATAGAACATCAAAGGTACCATTCGTGTTTACACTTTTAATGATGTACGCATGACGTGAATACTGTCCATCAGAAGTCTGAATCTTGTACATAAACAAATCACCTGCTCTTATACTTTTAAGAGCGATTGGATAGCTATCACCTAGAGCTAAACTCTCTGTTCCTTTACCTGCAGCGATAACTTTAATATATTCAGTTACACGCATATCTGGATTTTTTATGTGATCAAATTGCGTCGTCGTAAAATGTGGACCATTTTTTACAAAAAAGTTTAAACCATTTTTATAAGAGAAGTAAATTCTTAAAGCATAAAAGGCATCAGCACAATCTAGCTTTAAATCAGCATAAGGAGAACCTAGTTTTTTAAAGTAGTCAGCTCCAGCTTGTTTCTGAATAAATTGTGAAAAATTAGTTTCATCTTGAGAATTCCAATCTCTTTGCGCATTCCACACAGAGGCTTGAGCGAAATTAGAGATTATAAAAAAAACTATAAACTTAACTATTGATTGCTTCATACAAACACCCCATACGAAATGGTGTTTGTACATTTTATGACATTTTTTGTCAGGTATATTATAATTTTGAGAAGAAAATACAAATAGGCTCTTAAAAAATTAGAGCTAAATTCTTAGCAATTTAGCTCTAATTTTTTCTTAACGAAAGACTCACTAAACTTATTCCCATTCTATTGTAGCTGGCGGTTTAGATGTTACATCATAAACAACACGATTAATGCCTTTTACTTTGTTAGTAATTTCGTTTGAAACTTGCTTCAAAAAACTTACAGGAAAGTCAAACCAATCAGCAGTCATTCCATCGACAGATGTAACAGCTCTTAGAGCTAAAACAGAGTCGTAAGTTCTACCATCGCCCATTACACCTACCGTTTGCACTGGCAACAATACACAAAATGCTTGCCAAATTTTATCATACAATCCATGTTCTCTTAATGCTGTAATATATACATCGTCCGCTTTTTTTAAAATGGCCAACTTTTCCTCTGTAACCTCACCAATCACCCGTATACTTAAACCTGGCCCCGGAAAAGGATGGCGACCTACCATTTGAGAGGGTAAACCTAAATCTAATCCTAACTTCCTTACTTCATCTTTGAATAAATAA
>JBKBTW010000126.1:0-8153 GCA_046291245.1 Pseudobdellovibrio sp.
CGGATTTTAAAACAGGAGAACTTTTTAAAGAAGCATCATAACTGAATGTTAAGTTTCTAACTTCGGCTTTAATATTTTTCATAGAACATTTACCACTTATATTTCTTTCTAAACCGGTAGCGAATCAATATCGCAATTGCATTTAAGGCCAACGTCATTGTGAGCAAAACAATACCCGCAGCCGCAGCATTGACGTGAAACTCTTCTTGCGGGCGAGAAATCCAATTGAACATCTGAATTGGCATAACTGTATAGGGATCCATTAGCCACTGCATATTCACATAGGGAGCTACAGAACTTACAGGTGCAGTTGGTAAAAAAGCTATGAAGGCCACAGCTCCTACAGTTAAAAGCGGAGCTGTTTCACCTATCGCACGCGATAAAGCAATCACGACACCCGTCATTATCCCACCAAAACTGTAGGGTAAAATATGTGATCTGATCGTTTGCCACTTTGTAGCGCCGAGAGCATAACTAGCTTCACGGATATGATTTGGCACTGTACGGATGGATTCTCTAGTTGTGACAATAATAATAGGTAAAATCAAAAGTCCTAAAGTCATACCGGCTGTTAAAATACTTTGTTTAAATCCAAATTGATAAACAAACAAAGATAACGCCATAATCCCGTAAATGATCGAAGGCACTCCGGCTAAATTCAAGATATTAAGCTCAATCAATCTCGTAAACCAATTTTTACCCGCATACTCCTCTAAATAAATACCTGTAGCCACACCCAAAGGAATGGCGAGCAAAGCCGTCACAAAAACAACGCAAAAACTTCCGACCCATGCCGCTAATATCCCAGCCTTATTCGCAAACCTCGAAGGAAAACTCATAAAAAATTGCGTATTCAACCGAGGAACACCTGTTTGAGCCATATCTAAAATTAGAACCACTAAAACCAAAAAGGCTGAAATCATCACACACAATCCAACACACCAGAAAACAACATCTTGAGCTTTGAGATATTTTATACGCGAAGAAACATCTATTTTTTGTGACATACTATTTTACTCTTTTTTCAACACGACGACGGATTAACTGGCCCAAAATATTAAATGACAAGGTGAACAACAACAATACAATCCCTGCTACATATATTGTGCGGTAACCGGCACTCCCCTGCGGCAAGTCTCCTTGACTGACTTGCACGATATACGCCGTTAAAGTCTCTGTAGGACCAAAAGGATCAAAACCAAAACGGGGCTCAAGGCCCGCAGCAATAGCCACAACCATTGTTTCACCGAGCGCCCTTGAAATTGCTAAGATAAAAGCCGAAGCAATGCCTGAAAAAGCACTGGGAATCACAACTTGAAATGACGTGTAAAATTTAGAAGCACCTAGAGCTTGACTGCCTTCACGCAAGCTTTGAGGGACCGCCCTCATTGCATCTTCGGATAAACTACTCACATAAGGAATGATCATAATACCCATAACCAAACCTGCACTCAAGGCATTGAATCCTGACAAATTTGGAAATATTTTTTGCAACATAGGTGTCACGAACAACATAGCGAAATAGCCATAAACAACAGTCGGAACTGCTGCCAGAAGTTCAAGTAAAGGTTTAAAAATTTCACGAAATTTAGGCCCTGAAAACTCACTTAAAAAAACAGCTGTAATTAATCCAAAAGGTATAGCTACAATGAGAGCAATGACAGTCGTCAAAACAGTTCCAGAAACTAAGGCCACAATACCATATTTTGCATTTTCAAATAGAGGTGTCCACTCGGTCTCAAATAAAAAATCTTTTAGTGGAACCTCTTTAAAAAAAGGAAAAGCCTCAACAACCAATGTGTAAACTATAAAAAAAGTAATCATAACAGAACTTACAGCACAGAGAAGCAAAATTAGTTTTACAGCTTTTTCCGTTATATCTCTTTTGAGTCTTGAGGCAGCATTCATCTATTTACGACCGTAATCATCCTGGTAACGAACAATATCATCTTCACCAAAGTATGATCCCACTTGAACTTCAATGAACTCCACATCTGATTGTGTTTTATTGATGATCCTGTGCTTTGCTCCTTGCGGAATAAAAATGTGCTCACCCGCTTTTACAGTGTATTCTTTGTCATCTAACACAACAGTGGCTACGCCTTTCACCACAATCCAATGTTCTGATCTTTTGGCATGGGATTGATATGAAATTTTTTGTCCTGCATCCACACGAATAACTTTTGATTTGAAATAATCTTTATCTTTCAAGATCTCAAATTTTCCCCAAGGCCTGTTTTCAAAAACATGTTCATCTACAACTTTAGGCTGGGTCATTTTTAAACGATCTACTACGTCTTTGACTTTTTGTGACTCAGATTTTTTACAAACCAGTAAAGCGTCAGCCGTATCAACAACCATTAAATCATCCACACCAACAAAACTATATGTTTTGTTCTCAATCGGATGAACAGAGTTGTTATGCCCACTCACTTGCACAGAGTTTTTCAATGCATTTTGTTGAGATTTATAGCCTTCACGGATCTCCATTAATGAATCCCATGAACCTAAATCTGACCATCCAATGTCACATGTGACGCACATAAGCTCCGGAGAGCTTAATTTTTCTAAAATAGCATAATCTATCGAAATGCTCTTTATGCCTTTGTAGATTTCAGGCAAATTCGAACAGTCAGATTTAAGTTGATCAACTTGATTCCATATCTCGGGCTCAAGTTTTTTGAAGTGCTCGATCATGTTACGCACTTTAAAGATGAATATACCTGCATTCCAAAAGTACGTTCCTGAAGTTAAAAACTCATTGGCTTTCGCTAGTGAAGGTTTTTCATGAAATTTTAAAACCTCAGTGGCTTTCTGCGTGCCTATTGCTCTGTTTTGAACTTGGATATACCCAAAGCCTGTTTCTGGATGATTTGGTTTAATTCCAAGAACAACTACAGAGTTTTTTTCAGCTGATTTGACAGCTACATCCAAAGCTTCATGAAAAGCTGACTCATCTAATATGAGGTTATCTGATGAAAACACGCCAACAATTTGATCTAAACGATTTTGCAGCTCTAAATATTTACAAACAAGTGCTATAGCCGCTGCCGTATTGCGAGGTGTGGGCTCATACAAAACTTTTTCAATGGAAAAATTATTTTTACGAATATCAGCTTCCGTTAAATCTTGAAACTTAATATTCGTTACAATCAAACTTTTGCCATACTGCTTTAACCTATTTAAAGTTAAAGTGTGTAAAGGTTGATCTAAAAGCTCACAAAACTGTTTGGGAAATTTAGACCGCGACACAGGCCACAATCTAGTTCCGCTTCCACCGCTCATAATTACTGGTAATAAACTCATAAAGACTAATATAATAATTGATTGCTCATTACGGCAAGCTCACAAGTAACTTTGGCTTTTTATTTGCTATCAAAACACGTATAAGCTTTAGATTTGGTTAAGATGGCCATAAAGACACCATTCTGCCTCCGAATCTTAAAGCAAACTGATCCAAACTAGGGGGAAAAATGAAAGTATTGATGATTTTATTAGCAGTCACGATTGGCTTGTCACAATTTGCCGAGGCCCAAAGCGTCACCATCAGAGGGGTTCGCATGAGCGGCACGGGCTGTAGCGACTCAACAGCTTGGGCAACAACAACGGCTGATGGCAGAACTCTTTCAGTTTTATTTGATAACTACATGGTTGAAATTGGAAATGGATCTACAAACCCAACATCAACATCTTCAAACAAAAAATGTCGTATATTAGTCGATGTTGACGTTCCTTACGGATATCAATTCGGTTTAGAACAAACTGATTACAGAGGTTTTGCTGCACTTCCAGCTTCAGCCTACGGCATGCATAGATTCACGCATGTCGTTCCAAATCAACCGATAGCTTCTTTAAGAGAAGCTCAATTACAAGGTCCTGTAGCTGATGACTATCATGTGGTCGTTAGACAAAAACCAGGACGTTATGTCTACTCTCCTTGTAACAAACGCGTTCAAACTATTGAACTTTTATCTGAATTAAGCGTAGCTTATTTTCCAAACACACGTGACAGATCAATTGCGCAAATCAATTTAGATTCTGTTGATACTGGAGTTAACTCTTCTTTTACATTAAACTGGAGACGTTGCCAGTAACTTCACACTGTTAACAATTTCTGCTACATCTACATTGTTAATATCTAATCCAAGGGCATAAATGATTTTATGCCCTTTTGTTTGTCCAGCACCTTCATACTTCGGAAGTGCTGGTGCCCATATAACAGAGTTCGCTTCAACATGATCATCTTCCCTATAGACAGCCACTAATTTATCGCTGACTGCACTACTTAAATGAACTATCGAAGTGTCGGGTGTCACCACAACATCTGAGAGATGTAACAAGGCTGCATTAAAAGCAAAATCGCCTTCATCAAAAAAAATCCATTTTTTTTGATTATAATTTTCGCGCCAGCTTTTTAAAATATTCAAATCACCCTGATTGGCAATACTTATAACCACACAATCCATACTTGCAATTAGACCTTCAATAATTGCACGTGTTGTTTCAAATGAGAAGTTTCGAAGTTTAGCGCCAGCAAACGAATTTAAAACTATGACACGCGTATCAGAGTTTGTACGCAATGAATTTACTTTAGAACGAGCCATATTTAAAGTGTCTATAGGTATTTCTACATGATACTGACACACACCACTTAAATCTTCTTTAGAAAAATTCATCATTTTTAAGATTTGTTTGTAGCGTGTTGTCACATGAGAAAAATGAAAATTCTCGGTGACATGAAAATCAAAAAAGCTCATCTCTTCGTTTTGAAAAACAATTTTATTTTTTGCTTTTATAAATCTTGAAAAAAATAAACTTGCAGGATCTAAAATATGCGTTGAACAAATAAGAGTATCATACTCCGGCAGTTGTCGCACTTTTTTAAAGGTTTTAAAAAAATTTACTACACCTTTTTTTAAAGGTATTAATTTAAAAATTTGAGGTAAATATTGATAAATGAACTGATTACTCTCTCGAGCAATTATATCGATTTCCCACCCGTTATTGGAAAGCTCTTTTAAAAAGCCAGTGATTGTAATTGTATCGCCGATTTTACCATCCAACCTTAACAAGAGAACTCTTTTATTTTTAGAATACAGACAGGACTCATCAAAAACCCGACTCGTTTCAGTGTTCGAAAAGGACGGAATATGTTTTTTACGTGGCTGGTTGAAAAAAAATAAAAATATATCCGTCCTAAATTTCCGAAAAAATCTAATTCTTGAATGGTTGAGATCTCTGATTTTTTTATCAATTAAATGAAATAAAGGCATAGTTATGATTACCTAGGCCTTTATAAATATTCAATCTATTTTAATTACGTCTCGTAGTATTGATTACTCGTGTTCATCGAATCAGCATGATGAAGAGAGCGTTTGTGGAGTTCATTTTTATGATACACATTCGTATAACCATTTCTAAATCCACTGACAGCATTGGCAACTGCACCGCCAACTGAGTTCATAATTTTTTCTTCATCAAATTTAGAGGCCAATGACTTAGACCCCTCTAATGAAGGAAATCTCTCCGTATTTATCTTCGGTGATTGATTATCTTCCATCATATTTTTTCTATAAGATGAGTACATCACACTTGCTAGAATCAACATTAAAAGGCCATAGATGGACATCATTAACACAGGTGCATTTTGATATGTTGAAGACATAAATGTCTCTAATTGAGTAAAGAAGTGTGCAATTATAACTAAAAATAAAGACACAACCGCCAAAGAAGTCACAATATATTTTGTCGAATCTTTGATATCTTTTTTTAAATCTTTCAAATCACCCAACAATCCTGTTAGATCATTATTCAATATTAAATTTGTACTTTTTGAGGTCTCAACATCTGAAATAGATTTTGAACCGAAAAATAATGGCAATAAAGATAATAATATTTTAAACATAGTTTGCATCTCCTATTTTTTATTGTTCATATTGATTACATCTTTATATGAACTGCACATTAGAGACCAACTTCCAAATCAAGCAAAATAGCCATAAAACAAAAAAGACGGGTATATTATCCCCGTCTTTAGATTTTTTCCTCATCTTTTCTTTTTTATTCTTGATCCACAACTGCGTGAACAAAATCAATAGCTGAGAGCCCCTCTACACTTACAGTTTCAGCACTTGATTTAGTGAGTAAAAATGTATGTTTAGAGCTATCTTGTAACCAAATTTTTATATTTTCATAAGGTCTTACAACAGCAGGTAACCCCTGATCCGACTCTAACAAAGCTTTATGATCTTCAGCCGATATCTCTCCGAATACTGTCGACATCACAGCATCTTTTGTAGATTGCAAAAAGCCTAGCTTCCAAGTTTTTAAACCATTCAATAACCCCGGGAGCTTTGGCGCAATTAAACCATCATTTAAATCTATCCCCACACCAAGCCCCAAAAATGTAGCTTGATAATCAGTTTGCAAACGATCTGAAAATTTATGCCAAAAATTTTTACCAAAATGCAAACCTGGGCTATCAATGATCGCATATTTTTTAGTTGCAGGATCAACGTAAGGCTCTATTGTTTTAAGATGCACTAAAGCCCCTATAGCCCCTGCAGATGCTCCCCATACAGTGAGCTTTTCTTTGTTTTTAAATGAAATTATTTTCTTTTTCGTCAAATAATAAAAAGCTTTTTGCACATTGGAATAACCCGTATGGTAAGTCTTAAGGGGTCCGTATTTGGCTACATGATTTCCCGAATGAACATCACCTGTACAATATGGAAAATAAATCGCAGAATCATATTTAAACGGATGTTCTGACCACGACCCAAAATCAGATGTTAAGTAACTAAACGCAGGAACTTCAGGAATTGGATGAACCCATGTCCGCAAATTAGGTCCATAACAAGTATCTAACGACCAACAAGCTCCGCCCCCCATAAACTCAATAAGTAAATTTTTTGAATGTTTTTTCTTATCAACAAAAACATAATAAGGAAGACCATCCCCACACTGAGCATCAGGAATTCGAACAGCTTTCCAATCCCGAGCAAAAGCCGTTGTAGTTGTTAAAACTGTTATAGAAAGGACAAAAATGATTTTTGCATAATTCATATACAAAAATCCTATCCACTTATAGCCAACTAGAGTAGTCTTTTTACTCTAATAAATCGATTTGCCTAAACGTCGCCAGACTAAAGAACTGTTTTTTAACGTTTATCTCGTTTAGAACTCTGAAGTTTTCCAGAACGCGGTTTAAAGAATCTCTTTTTAGATTTCCCATTATGACGCGCGTTACCTTTAGACTCCAATTTAGCTTTGGCCTTACCTGAAGACATAACTTCCGCAAGCTCAACCTCTTTTGAGTGAAAAGGTTGTTCTGTAACCACCGGAATTTTCTGACCTATTGTTTTTTCTATATCACGAATAAATGATTTTTCTTCCACTTCACACAGAGAAATGGCAATGCCTTCGGCTCCTGCACGAGCAGTTCTTCCTATACGATGCACGTAACTCTCAGGTTGATGTGGGACTTCGTAATTAATCACATGAGTAATACCTTCAACATCTATACCGCGTGCAGCGATGTCAGTCGCGATCAAAGCTCTTAATTTTCCAGACCTAAAGTCCTCTAAAGCACGCTGTCTCGCATTTTGCGACTTATTCCCATGTATAGCAGCTGAAGAAATTTTATTTTTTTGTAAAACTTCAGCAACTCTGTTTGCTCCATGCTTTGTCCGAGTGAAGACAATCACTTTAGAGTAATTTTTATCTTTCAATAAAAACTCTAGCAAATCTCTTTTTTTAGAGCGATCTACATACATAACCCATTGATCAATTTTTTCGGCTGTCGTAGCTGCTGGCGTAACTTCAACTTTGATTGGATTTTTTAAAATGGTTTGCGCAAGCTTTTGAACTTCTGCATCCATTGTCGCGGAAAAAAACAAATTATGTCTTTGTTGCGGCAACATCGGGACGATTCGTCTTATATCCGCAATAAAACCCATGTCTAACATACGATCGGCTTCATCTAAAACAAATGCACTCACTTTAGAGAGTGTTAAAAATCTTTGTGTGATTAAATCTAAAAGCCTGCCAGGTGTCGCAACTAAAACATCTACACCTTGAGATAAAGCCTTCACTTGCGGAGCCTGCCCCACGCCACCGAAAACCACAGCCGTTTTAAGATTTAAATATTGAGC
>JBKBTW010000127.1:0-8090 GCA_046291245.1 Pseudobdellovibrio sp.
TTTTCAAAAAGGTGAAGGATTATTAATGGCTCCAGTAAAAGCGATCATCGAGGTTTTACAACGAAACAATTTAACCTTAAATGACTTTGATTATTTCGAAATTCATGAAGCTTTTGCAGGTCAGGTGCTTTGCAATATGGCGGCTTGGGAATCGGCTGAATATTGTAAAAATGTTTTAGGTTTATCATCATCGATTGGTCCGGTAAATCGTAAAAAATTAAATGTAGTTGGAAGCAGTATTGCAATGGGGCATCCATTTGCAGCGACGGGAGCACGTGTAGCAGGAACATTGGCTAAATTACTTTCTACAAGTGGAAATAAGAGAGGATTGATTTCTATCTGTACTGCTGGTGGTATGGGTGTAGCAGCTATTTTAGAATCGATATAAAAATAATTAAAATTTAGTAGAGTTGTAATAATTTTTTTATGGCTCTTTCTCTAGGCTCTTGTCTAGTGTAGTCGGGTGAAGATTTAGCCGATTACAATTAGGATGAGAGCCTTTTTTATTTTAGAATTTAAATTCTATAACAGTGTTTTAAAAAATAAAAAATTTAGAAAAACACAAATGATATGTCATTACCTTTGGATATTAGCCATTTTATTTTGGATCAGCAGCTGTGCGAGCTTGTCATCTAAAACAGATCAACAACAAAATAAAAATTCAGGAATTATTACAGAGACAAAATTAAATGACCACGATTTAAAAGAGCTTGCTCAGTCCCACTTGAACATGGGTAATTATGAACAAGCTATAACTTATTTGAGTGAAGTGCAACATAGGAATGAAAATGATTTTCAGATTAAAGAGTGGTTAGCTCAAGCTTATTACGGAGGCGGGCAAAAGCTTTTGGCGCTAAAAACTATTGAGGATCTAGAAAAATCAAGACCAATAGACAGTTCGTTGATTTTATTAAAAGCAAAGATATATGAAGAGTTGTCTTCTTATGAGAAAGCATTGGATTTATATGTGGCTGCGTATGTTCAGAATCCAGATAATATGACTTTATGGAGAGTTTATAATGTTCAAGTGAAATTACGTCATTATATAGAAGCATTGACCACGTTAGAAAAATTGCAGGAGCAGGATGCGGATTATATTTCAGTTTTAGATGCGCGTGCAAATTTATTTTGGATCATGAAAAAAACAGAAGATGCTCAGTTTATTTATGAAAATATATTAGTATTGTCCCCTATGCACATTGAGAGTTTAAAAGCTTTAATAACTATCAGTCTTCAGAAAAAAAACTGGAAAGACTTAAATAGATATGCTCATAGATATTTGCAATATTATACATATGATCGTGATATTGTATGGACTTTAGTGAGAAGCTATGAAGCTCAAAATCTATATGCAGAAGCTTTAGATGAATTAGAAAAGTATAAAAAATACGATGTGTTGATTGAAGATAAAATTAAAGAAATACAAGTACTAAAGGCTTCATCAAGCGAAGAAGGTCAGCGTAAACCTGCTGCAAGCCCTTAAGGTTGTGGATTAAATATTAAAATTTAATTTTAATGGTTTGCTATAGAGCATAATTGTTTTTATATTGGGCTAATGTCCAGCTAAAATAAGCACTCTAGTCTGGGCTAAGTAAATTAATCATAAAAGGATACGGAAAAAATTAAAATAATCATGTATTATAAATTCATGCGGTTAAAGAAAATTTTATTTTTAGTAATAGCGGCGGTTGCGGTTAACGGATGTGTATCTCAAGATATAAGAATACCAAGCTCAGTGAGTGAAGTTTATGCAAATACAGATATTCAAGAAGGGTTGAAGTTAGCAGCAAGTCAGAATGTTTTATTTATGATATCGCCTGAAACATTAACAGAATTTCAAAAAACTGAAGTAGATTCAAAATGTTATAATCACGAAAATCCATTTTGGCCTGAAAAACTTTCAGTTTATTTGAATATGATGAGAAGAAGACCTGAATTACTATCCAAGTTTCATGTTTTGGAAATTAAAAAAGGAGATTCGGCGCTGGCGCAGATTCAAAAAGATTTAGACGGTGGCTCTGTTTTATCTATTCAGTATGTCATGACAGAGTCGAGAGGCAGAGTTACTTTTAAAACCCAATTGCCTTGCGACGGCAACTTAGCTGAACTTTTAGGAAAAGATTTAGTTAAAACTGATTTTGATTTTCCGTCTATAGAGCAAGTAGAAAAAACTTTAGATTTGGCTTCAGAGCGAGCTGAAACACCGCGATTCAAGTTCAGCAATAATTTTATAACATATTTGGCAGAACGAGGCGCAATATTAAAATTTAATCATGAGCTATCATTTGAGAAGAACAACCAAGGTCAATATATCTTGGCTGAGGTGATGAACAAATTATCTGATGATGTCCAGACCACTAAAAATTTAGGTTATGTAGATTTGTGGTTTAAAAAAATTAATCAAAGTAGTAAGCAAGCAGAACTTATTCAAATGTTTTCGCTCATAAACGATAAAGACATAAATGCAGGATTAAAAACAGACAGTCATCCAAATCTTGCTCGTAAAAATGCGGCTAACTATGATCTCACATATTTATTTGTAACTTACAAATCTGAAGGTGATGAAGTGGTGACGCCATCTTTGGCAGGCCTGAACACATGTTTAAAAAATCAGGCTCAAGTTTTAGGTTCTAATTTTTTAGGTACAATCTTCCGAACTCCTGCAAGTAAAATTACAAGTACAGATAGCAGCAGTCGAATAGGTGATTCTTATCAAACTTTATTTAATTGTGAAAATCATTTAATACAACAACATCACTGATTTAATCATCTAAGAGAACAGCATCAGTTGGTGATTCCAGTGATTTTATGGTGTGTCTTAAATTAAAGATCATAAATAATCCTGGAATAGCCATAACAACAGAAAACATAAAAAACTTAGGCCATCCAATACTTGTGACCAGAACACCTGCGAGTGGGCCAACCCATACGCGCCCTACAGCTGAGAACGCCGAGAGCAAAGCATATTGGGTTGCTGTAAATTTCTGATTGCAGAGAGCCATTAAAAAAGCCACAAAAGCGGCAGTTCCCATACCACCTGTTAAGTTTTCGATAGACACGGCTATTAAGAGCAACCAATCGATATTGGTTGCTTCTTTAAGTGATACAATCACTAAGTCAAAGGCTGGAACATCAAATGTGCCCCAAGCATTTTTTCCGATGAGAGAAATATACCAAAAACCAAAATTAGAAAGTAACTGTAACACTCCAAACAGAAACAATGATCGATACAATCCAAGTTTTACCATCAGTGAGCCACCCAGTATTGCACCAAATATAGTTAACCACATTCCAAACACTTTGTTGACGACACCAATTTCAGCAGATGTGTAGCCAACGCCTTTAAGTAAAAAAGGTGTAAGAAGTGATCCGGCAAATGAATCTCCAAGTTTATAAAGGATAATTAAAGCTAGGAATGCTCCAGCTCCTTTCATCGAAAAATAATTTTTAAGTGATGTGTTAAGCGTTTCAAATTTAGCTTTTTTTGACGCAAACCAAGCTAAAGGAAGTGTGAAAGTAATTCCCAAAAGGAGAGAGATCATATCGGCCCATTTTTTTAAATCTAGATGAGGCGAGCCATCTTCTTGAGGTATTAAAATGCGAGACATCATATTTTGCGCAAGAGGATTTGCAATATATTGAGTGAATTGATAACCAATAGCTACAGCCACAACCACAGCTAAAAAACCAATGAGATCGTTTTTAGCTTCAGTCTCAGGTGCTTTGTTATGTTTTGGTACTGGAGGCACAAAAATAAAAGAGACGACGGCTGCGACCAACATTATGCAAGCCATGATCACATAAATTTTTGGCCAAGAGTATCCTTTACCCTGAATGGGATCAGCCCATGTGAAAGCGACTCCACCAGAGAGGATCATAGCTAGTCTGTAACCAAAAACTGTTAAAGAAGAGCCGAAGCCACGTTCTTTAGACTCAAGTACATCTGTTCTGTAAGCATCAATAACTATATCTTGTGAGGCTGATAGAAATGCGATCAGAACAGCTAAAAGACCAATAACTTGAATGTTTTGTTGCGGACTAAATAAAGAAATTAAAAACAAAGCAGCAGCTAGGAGTAGTTGAGTCGCGACGAGCCAACCTTTGCGTCTGCCTAAAAATGGAAATTCGAACCTGTCCATTAAAGGCGCCCATAAAAATTTAAAAGTATAGGGTAACCCCACTAATGTTAAAAAGCCAATGGTCGTTAAATCAATATTTTCAACTGTAAGCCAAGCTTGAAATGACTGACCTGTCATTGCGAGAGGTAGTCCGCTGGCAAAGCCAAGTAATAAAATCGCTAATTGTTTGCGGTTAAATAGTTTTTTGAAAAAACTGTTGTCTTGAAAGGTGACAGTATTAGACGACATCCTTATTCATGTCCTTTCTCATTTGCCAGAGGAGTTGGCTGATATATGGTCTGCGTGTTTCGCCTGTAGTGACCATTAACAACTTGGTTATTTTAAGATTCATTGGGTCTGTTAAGAGTAAAATTAACATTTCCTGGAGATAATTTGTATTGAGGGTGATGTAATTATCTGTGCCTACGCCAAGATGCACATTTTTCTTTTCCCACCATGAAAAAGGATGATCCTTATAATCATCGAATTTACCTGTAAGTTTGTTGTTTGAAGAAGGTAATGCGACAAGAGAAACACCCTTTTGAATCAAGCGATTCAAAACATCATGTTGGTACTGCTCTATTTCGCGTGCAGTATGGAACTTAGCTTTTAAAAACTGAGTTCTTTCAGTTTCTGATAAAGTAATACCTTGTTCAAGTTTTTGTAAAACATGTTTGTTGTTGCCCCAATCTAACTCAATGAGCTCTTTAAAATCTTGAGATTTTGGATTAACAGGTGTGTTTTCAAAATTTTGCTTGATAACTTTTTGGTATAAACGATGGAAGTAACGATTAGGGTTAATTCCTAAGCTGATTCCATGTTCAAGAGTGTCAATATGCCAAATATTCATAGCATTATCTACAGCTTGTATACCCCGTCTTAAGGTATGCCATGTTTCACCATGGTGGGATCTAACTTTAAAACCTTTGTATTGCAATTTTCTAAATCCAGTTTGTAATTCAAAAAAATGTTCTTTACGGTACATTTCACGTTCGTCACCTACGGTGTCTACTTCGCAAAGATGTTCTTTTAACTCTGGATTTTTTTTGATTAAATCAAGAATTTCATCAATTTGCTGCTGGAAGTGCTCTTTTCTTGTCGCATATTTCGAGGCATCAAAAAATGAAGCTTCTTTACGAAATGATGGCGACAAAATAAATCTAAATTCTGGATGCTCTTTTTGAAAAGAATTAAAACCATCATATAAACCCATCACAACATCTTCTGATGTGACAGAGTCTATTCCAGGTATTTGCTCAGAGCTGTCTGATGTAGATCTGCTAAGAGAAAACTTGAGTCTTATTTGTCCAACGTTATAGTTATGATATAAATCTTTAGCCATGCTGTAAGCGGCATCAGCATGAGCCTTTCGTGACGTAAAAATAAGTTTAGTGATATAAAGAACTTTTAAGTAAGTATCAAAACCTTCAGTTTCTTTTAATCTAATAAGTTTATCGACATCTGCACTACTTGTGATAGGCCATGCATTTTCCCCGTAAACTTGCTTTATTTTTTGTTCATAAATTTTCACATGGGGGCCTTGCAACAGGGGTTGCAATTTTTCCCAAATGAAGTCTGCCGTAAGCGATCCTGTTAAATGGATGTGTTCTTCGTTGTACTTAAGAGGAAATTTTTTAAAAAACTCTTCTATGACTTTTGCAAAAGGATGTTTGAGTAAATCCTGTATAGGGCGGACATTTGTAATAAACTCATTCAAAAGTTTATGAAATTCCAAGAGGCTCTTGTAGGCGTCTTCGTTTTTTGTCTTAAGAGAAGATGACATCAAAAGTTCTAATGTATCAATGAGTGTGATACCATTTGTTTCAGAGACGAGTTCTGTAAATTCTTTAACGAGCAGTTTGTGTGTAATAGATACTATCATATCATAACGATAGCTTTATGATAGCCACTTGTACATGACTTTATGTGGTCCTATTAAGGGGATATCAAAAAGTTCACCGAAGGGGATGTAATTATTTTTTTCATAGAATTTAAAAGCAGTTTCGAGTGCGTTAAACCATAAAAAATTACAGTTTTTACTTTTTAAAATTATTTCAGCACTTTGTAGGATCTTAGATCCTAGGGCTTGACCTTGGTAGAGGTGATCTGTTGCCATGCCACGCAGTCTGTAAGGATTGATCGCTTCAGGAAAAGAAGAGTGAGCTGATTGTATAAATGTGCCATTTGATACAACTTTATCATTCATTAAAACACCAAGATGAAAAGTCGTATTTAAATTATCTTCATTGTAATGACAAAGTGATATGTCTTGATGGGGACGTAAAATTCTTGAGCGTAAATCTATACACTGTGCTGATGCGATTTGGGTAACGACCATGTTTCGAATTTACTTCAGAACATGGAGGAGCGCTATTTAATTTTAACATAGTCCTTCCACGAGGAAGGAATTTTTTCTGTTAGAATTTCATGTTCTAAAACAGGAAGCCATGTGGGTATTCTTGGAGTTTTTAATAAAGGCATGTTTGCTTTTTCAGGAGTGCGATCAGCTTTAATTTGGTTGCATTTTCTGCAAGCCGTGACAACATTCGTCCAGTTTTTTGGTCCACCTTTTGATGCAGGAAAAACATGATCAAGAGTTAAATCTTTGTGGACAAACTTTTTTGCACAGTATTGGCATGTGAAGTTATCGCGTATGTAAACGTTTTCTCGGCAAAACCTAACTCCATCAATTCTCTTGGGCTTGATATAAGTTTTAAGCCGCATGACACTCGGCAGATCAAATGTTTTCGCGACAGATCGTACAAAGGCTTTATGATACTCTAGGATTTCAACTTTATCCTGAAACCATAAGACAAGGGCCTTCTGCCATGAAACTATGCGCAAAGGCTCGTAACTAGCATTAAGAATTAAAGCTTTCAGACTTATTTTGATGTCTGAAAAAGGGGATCTGGCTGTTAAATTAACCGCGTCCAATGCGACCATGTTTTAATTATAGATCAATAAGCATTACATTCAGGCATCTAAAATTCTTATGTCTAGAATAAGAGCTTTTTTTACTTGTTCTTGGATCAAATAAAGGTTAACCAAGATGCCTGTCGCTCTAGGGTATAGATGTATTCGGGGCTGATTGAGGAAATGACGTTATACGAAAGGCGGCCCTTTATGTCTGAACAAACTCAAACTAAACCACGTGTTATTGCTTTTAACTACGTGTTAAAAAATGCACAAGGTGAATTATTAGATGCTTCTGAACCAAATCAACCACTTCCATTTTTAGAAGGTAGAAGTCAAATTATCCCAGGTCTTGAATCAGTTATAGTTAAAATGAACGAGGGTGATAAACAAAAAGTATCTGTTAAAGCTAACGAAGCTTATGGTGATTATAGGTCAGATATGGTTATGGAAGTGCCTAAGGAAGAATTAGCTCATTTACAAATTGATGTTGGATCGCATTTGCAACTTCAATTGGGTGAGGGTGTTAAAGTTGTTAAAGTTTCTAAAATCACAGAAACACATGTGACTTTGGATGGAAATCACCCTTTAGCAGGAGTTGATTTAGAGTTTGATATTGAAGTGGCTTTAGTTCGTGAGGCAACAGTTGATGAAGTTCTTCACGGTCATGCTCATGGTTTGCACGGTCATGCGCATCATCACTAAATCGCGTTAAATGCTTTATAGCTTAAAATGATAAAGCGCGTCTTAGTCAAAAGACTAGCTCTGCATTTTCAAGTTGAAAGTATAAACTGTTTTATTACGCTAGTATTAAGATTAAAATTTATTTTACTTATTTAAACTAAATATTTTAAGCTAAATAAGTTTTGATTAAGTTTAGAGATCCTGTGTTTTAGTTCGAATGACCTTCAGGCATTTTTATGTGAGAAGCATGAGTACGAAGTTATGGGTCCTTATAAAAAATTGCCCGGAGGAAAAATGGCAAAGAAGATATATGTTGGGAACTTAGCGTTCTCTGTTACAGATGATGAATTACAACAGGCTTTTGCATCATTTGGT
>JBKBTW010000128.1:0-8053 GCA_046291245.1 Pseudobdellovibrio sp.
GCGGAGGGGAGTTACCCCAGATGCCACTCTATGAAGCTCGGACTTTCCTCGTAAAAACCACCATTTCGAAAAATTTTAGCATTTACGCGATTATCTGCAAAACCTTGCTAAAACTTTTAGCACCAATTTATTCAATAATACAAGTCATATTCCTTGAATATGTTGCTGTTTTCACGAGTTAGCATTAAATTAAATCATTCACATAAGTTTTGAGGAGATCATATGAAATATATTGGTGCATTTCTTGTATTTATTTTAGCCCTATCTATCAATTTAAAATCAGTTGCAGCTGATTCTCACGCTACAGATGCAGTTACATGCTCAGCTGAATCAAAAGACACAACTTGCGAAGATAAAACTGCTGGTCATCATGATAGCTCTCACGGATCTTCAAAAGATTGGAGCCATAAACGTCACGAACAAGTCAGAGCAATCTTACCTAACAAAGAAAAACAAGATGGCACAACAAATGTACCTTCAAAAGTAAAATTAACATCTCCTAAGTTCTTGTCTGTAGTTGCTCCAGCAGCAGTTAAACTTGAGTGGTCTGAAGTAAAAGGCGCAACAAATTACCATATTCAAGTTTCAAAAGATGCTGGTTTTAATAATAGATCAATGTATGTGGTCGAAGATAAAAACGTACAAGGAACTTCTTTTGAAGTGAAAGATTTAGAAGCTGGTGTCAAATATTTTTGGAGAGTTGCAGCCGTTAATAACTCTGAAACTCAAACTCAAGAATTTACAAAATCCTTATTCTCTTCTTCTGCATTTGAAACTAAAGGCAAATAATTATGTCTAAAGTAGATAACGAAGTCCTTCATAAACAACTTAACTGGCGTTATGCTTGTAAAAAATTTGATACGACAAAGCTTATTCGTGAAGCTGATTGGAATATCTTAGCAGAATCTTTACGTTTATCAGCTTCGTCATATGGCTTGCAACCATGGAAATTCATCGTGGTGCAAAATCCTGAGTTGCGCGCTGAGCTACGTAAAGCCTCATGGGATCAATCTCCAGTTACAGATGCTTCGCATTTTGTTGTGTTTACATACAAAGAAAAAATGGATGAAGCTCATATCGAAAGATTTATCGCAGAAACGGCGAAAACACGTGGTTTAGATATTTCAACTCTAGAAGGTTTAAAAAAAATGATGATCGGCGACCTTGTGACTGGTCCCCGCTCTCAAACGATTAACTGGTGGGCTCAAAGACAAACCTATATTGCAATGGGAACTCTTTTAACGACAGCAGCTCTAATGGAGATCGACACACTGCCAATGGAAGGTTTAGATCCAATAGCTTATGACAAAATTCTTAAGCTCGAGGGCACTGGCTGGAAAACAATTGCCGCTGTTGCATGTGGATATCGAGCTGAAGATGACAATTATCAAAATATCAAAAAAGTTAGATTTCCACTCGCAGATATTATCGAATATAAATAAATTTATTTAAAATATTTTCTTAAAGGGCTTGTTTAGGCAAGCCCTTTTTCTTTTCATCGCCCTTTTAATTTTACTATCGCATTACAAATTTTAAAAATATCTCACCTTTTAAAAATACTCAACTCATGCAACAGGAGCTTTCTAGACCTCAGATTTATTGAAGAAATGTAACTATAAAGATACATCTTAAATCTATGAAAAAAAAGTTCAACATTTGGATTATTTATTAGAAATCGAATCACCGCGCGTAACGGCTTTTATAAATAAAGAAAATGAATTATCCAACACCAAGCTTGCAAACGATCCACTTTATAAAAAAATTGAAATGCGGAGAAGATGCTACAGTAGCACGTGAGTTTGACCTTAATAAAAAAGATTTTGTTGTTAATGGGTTTAGCTTTCCTGAGGCAAAAAGCAATTTTACTTGGGTCAGTGATAATGAAATTATCTGGGCAGACGCAACTGATCCAAACAAAATAAGCGCTTCTGGTTATCCGCAACAACTTAAAATAATCAAACGCCATCAAATGCTATCTGAAGCTACTCTCTTCGCTGAAATGCCAAAAGACTATCTAATGGCTTACAGTTTCAAAGTTAAAGATGCAGATAAGTATTATCATTTCATATCTTACTCGATAACAGGAACCACGACTGAATATTATTATTTACCTGACGTGAAAAATCTCGCTCATAAAATAAAAGTTCCTGTCCCAGTTAAATCGCAAATTATCGGAATTGCTTATCAACAAGTTCTATTTAAAATCAGCCACTCATTCAAAGCCAATAACAATGATTATGAAGCTGGTACCATATTAGCTTTTGATCTTGCTGACATTGAAAAGTCAAATATCACGTACAAGCTTGTTTTTAAGCCCGAAGACAATCGAGTTTTAGAAGATATTTTAATCTCTAAACACCAGACATGGGTTTCAGTTCTGGAAGATGTGAAACCAAAAATTTATTTAGCTCAATATCAGAAAAGTCAGTGGTCACATCAAAATTTTACCTCAGAAAATGATGCAAACTCATGGGCTATCGCTACATCTAGTGTTGAGTCGGAACATGTTTATTTAATTAAAAGTGGATTTTTAACGCCCAATGAGTATTTGTACATAAATGATATCCATCCCAAAATATCTCAAGCTCAATCTATTTTAAAATCTCCAAGTTGTTTTAATGAAGATGACTTTGTGGTTTATCAGTACAAAGCAAAAAGCTCTGATGGAGTCGAAATACCTTACTTTACAGTCCACAAGAAAAATATGCACTATAACAGTCTAAACCCCACCCTTCTTTACGGTTATCGAGGATTTGAAATTCCGCTCACGCCTTATTACTCTGGAACTCTTGGCAAAGCTTGGCTCGAGCGAAACGGCGTATATGTTTACGCCAACATCAGAGGAGGTGGAGAATTTGGACCTAAATGGCATCAATCTGCTATTCGCGATAAAAAGCAATTAAGCTATGATGACTTCATATCTATAGCTGAAGACCTGATTCACCGTAAAATCACCTCTCCCAAACATTTAGGAATTAAAGGCGGCTCAAATGGAGGCCTCTTAACAAGTGTCATGTTAACACAAAGACCTGATTTATTTAATGCTGTTATTAGCGCCGTCCCTTTAACAAATATGATAAGATTTTCAAAGCTTTTAGCTGGAGCATTTTGGATGGATGAGTACGGTAATCCTGAAAATGAGACTGATAAAAAAATCCTTCTTGAGTATTCACCACTACATAACTTAAAAGACGGTGTAAAATACCCAGAAGCTTTTTTTACCACAAGTACAAAAGATGACCGTGTACATCCAGGACACGCAAGACAAATGGTGGCTCGCCTACGTGAGCTTAATCAAAATGTCATCTATTTTGAAAATACAGATGGCGGCCACGGAGGAGCGAAAAATAATAACGAAATGGCCTCGCTCTTATCTATGGAATATGTTTATTTATTTCAAAAACTTAAATAAGTTATGATTATATAGCTTTGAGTAAACTACCTATAGAACTCGTTTTTTATTTTAACCAATTAAAGACTGTTCTAAAGTGTTTATCTGATTGCTCAATAATCTGCTCATACCAAGCAGTATCTTGGGGATAAAACATCTCTAAGAACTCCTGCTTAATTTTTTGATTCTCTTGCATGCTCTGAGCTTCATGCCAGTGATTTTGATTTTCATAAACAATACGTCTTAAAGACTCAATCGAGCCTAAAGACGTTTGGCTATCTAACGTGCCATATTCAAAAGTAATATTGGCTATAGTCACATTATTCTCAGTTTTTGCACTTAATATTAGATCTTGAAGGTATTTTATCATTTCTCCATGAGTGAGGTAAAAAGATTTTTGATCACCAAAATCTACATCTAGTGGGTTAAATATCTTTTTTAACACTTCACTATTTTTATCATTAGCAGCACCAGCTAATAAATGTAATTTACCCTTTTTTCCGTACCCTGTGTGTAAATCTATCAGAATAATTTTTTTATAATCTAATAACTCTTCATTAGCTAATTTTTTTAAAAGCTCTGCCTGCGGAGCATTTTTGCTCCCACCATAAAAAATGCCTTTTGGTAAGGTATACTGACCTTGCAATATTGGATTTCTTAAATTCTCTAAACCAAACTTAAGTATTTTTATACCCGCCTCAGCTAAAAATTTTGCTTTGCTCAAAAAAGAATACTCTGCTGAGCGCTCCGGATTTAAGAAATCGTTTAAATTATTGTAAGCAGTATCATCAATAGAAAAATGCTCTCTTTCTATAAGAAAATTTCTGTTTAGATCAACATTGTCTTCATTAACTCGTCTTTGATTTTTAAAACCATAAACATTTAACCCATGAATTAAAATTATGTCTGTGTTTTTACGTTGTTTAGTAAAATCTTGATCTATTAACCATCTTTGTACAGCTGATCCAACAAATCCCTCTACGCCATGCGTACCAGAAATAATAACTACTGCATTTTCAGATTTTTTTTGTGACTTCCAGACATAAGTCCGCACATTGCCTTGAGAGTAATTAAAATCTATTTTTTTTGATTCTGGTGAGATCTGTTGTATTTTATTTATTGATTGATTAAATGCCTCATCAGATTCTTCATAAGTATTTTTAAAGTAATTCGATATTGAGGATTTTTTTAAGCTTTCTTCGCTATGAGCTGAATCTGCCATGGAATAACTTACGTTTAATACAATAGCCCCTACATACAGTATAAAGTGTTTTTTCATTTTTACATTCTCTAACATTTTATACTATATGCAATGACTAAAACTCAAATAAGTATCTTTATAAATTAAAACATTAATTTTGATCTATCTTAGTGCAACTTGATGATAGTATATCTAAATCAATATTTATGTCCGACCCCGTATAGTAAGAATGTTTATCATAAACCTTAACGTACTTAAATTTTTCTCCATACTTAATAGACTTATCCACAATGTTTTCCTCACACTTGGAGGCTTCCCAATGCACTGGATTCTTAGAAGTTAATTTAGAATTTTTTATTCCTGTACCCAATATTGATTCTAAATCACTCTTTTCATACTGCTTCTGTTTAGCATAATTATTAGCTTCATCAGCTTTTGCATTTAAGCCTAAAGTAATAGCTGTTAACACCGTAAGTGTATAAATAATTTTTGTTGTTTTCATTTTTTCTCCTTTTAAATCACAGTTATTTGCAATTTATTTTTATTATTTTTAAGTTTTCCACATTATTCGTGTTGATAACTCTGTTGCTGTGCAATCTAGAAAAAAAGAAAGTATTTGTATAATTCATAATTTTCATTTATCTATTAATATAAATGAGTTTACTCAGCCCCACCCTAGAGGCTTTTTGGGCTATCGTCCAAAAAGGAACAGTTCAAGAAGCCTCTCACATTTTAGGAATTACACAAACCGGTGTAACTCAGAGAATTAGGTCTCTCGAGAAACAGCTCAAAGCAACGCTGTTTATTCGCTCGAGAAAAGGTATGAAGCTCACGCAAGAAGGCGAAAGCTTATTGCAATATGTACGACTAAGTTTAGAAAATGAGGGAATGACCCTATCAAAGATTCAAAAGGCCGCTTTTGAACACAACATTGATTTGGGCATCACGGGACCATCTAGTATTTTGCGATCTCGGGTCATTCCCTGCTTTATTCCGCTTCAAAAAAAGTTTCCTAGATTACGTTTTCGTTTTGATTTATCTGATACGACCCAGAATCAGGAAAAACTTAAAAAAGGTTTATGCGATCTTGCCATACTAGAGCATCATGAAGTCACTAAAGAAATGGATTCTCGCATTTTAAAACCAGAACGCTATAAACTGTACGTTCCCGTTCAATGGAAAAAACGCAAACTTTTAGATATTATAGAATCTGAATCCATTGTCGATTTTGATCCAGAAGACAAAATGACATTTCTATATCTAGACAAATATAAACTTAAAGTTAAGGCAGATACAGCACACAGACATTTTGCAAATAACACAGATGCACTTATGTCTATGATTCAAGCTGGCTGTGGATACTCAGTGCTTTCTGAAGAGTTTGCAAAAAACGCCGCGAAAGATGGCTTACTTCACGATATCGCTCCTCATCAGTTTTATGATTATAAAATTGCCTTAGCGTGGTATCACCGACCTGAAATGCCTGAATACTTAAATGGCGTGATTAAAAGCCTTTCTTGACCCTTTCTATGCGCGCGCATGAAGGAATCTCAGTTTACACTGAGTAAAATAAAAAAGGTGCTCTAAGAGCACCTTTTTTGAAATTTATAACATGTAGCCTAATTTTTTAATTTTATTTTAAAACATACTCTAAACGAATATTGCCACCTTCGTTTTTGAGTAACCTTACGATTTCCGTTTTACTAAATGGACCTTTCAGATCTAAACCGTAGCACTTTACAGAAAGACCTTCTTTAGTCTCTAAAATCATTAATTTATCTTCAAAACCTCTTGAAGAGGTCACTAATGCCATTTTACCTGTATAATCAATCACATGATCCGTTTTATTTTCAATTACGCAAGGCCCAACATCTTTCATAGACTGAGCATCAAAACGAGCTACACCTAAGCCGCCTAAACCTATATATAAATCAGCGTTATCAGAATTCAAGGTTGATGTTCTTTGTAAGTAATCATAGTAGTAACTTCTAACTACTTCACAACGCTCTGAAATAGTTTTACGAGTATATTCGCGAACCGTAGCGCTTCCATCATTCAATTTTACATTTCGTTTGCATGGCTTTTCTGCATGGTACTTAATGAGTGGCTCACATGCACGTACTGCATTCGTAGAACTGCTAATAGAAGCTGAATCGTACTTCCAATTGCTTCGAGCGCCCAATTTAGCTATAGCTTGATTAGCTTGCTCTAAATATACAGACCAAGTTGATAACCTACTAAACTCTTCACCATCACAAATAGCATTGACAACAACTGAAGATTCAGGTTTTTTATTGTCTACTGGAATCGTTTCCGGACCTGCAACCCCTACGTCATTCACGGGAGGTGGTTGCGATCTAGGCGTCGTTTGCGCTCCACACCCCGCTAATAAAATCGCTGTCACACCTAACAATAAGACACTTTGTATTTTTAAAGCTTTTTTCATAAAGGACTTTATAGCATAAACCAATATCAAATAGGGGTGTTAATTTTTTTGACAGATAAATTCTTCATTTACCATAGACAACAATTGTATAATCAACTACAACACTCCGATGATCATAAACCGTCTTGAAAAAAACCTTAAAAAACTTAAACCTTGGGCTGATAAAAACAAAATAGAAGCCTATCGTTTATATGACAAAGATATTCCTGAATATCCTTTTCTTGTGGATATATATAAAAATTATTGCGTTATATACGACAAAACGGAGCTTATTGATCAAGGCAAAAATAAAGATCTCGAAGTTATCGAGGCTGTCAAAAAAGTACTTCATTTAGATTCAGATAAAATTATTTTAAAAAAGCGCGAAAAACAAAAAGGGCAAAACCAATATCAAAAACTGCAAACGAGTAATGAAAAGTTTCAAGTTTTAGAAAATGGAATTCCTGTTCTTGTAAATATTTGGGATTATCTAGATACAGGATTATTTATTGATCACCGTCCAATGAGATATTTTTTTCTTAAAAATTCTCGCGATAAAAAACTTTTAAATCTTTTTTCTTACACGTGTTGTGTTTCTTTAATGGCCGCTGTAGGCGGAGCTATTACTACAAGTGTAGATATGTCAAAAAACTACCTTAATTGGGGAAAAGAAAACTTTAGAATAAACCATCTAAATTCAGACAAACACCAGTTTATAGAGCAAAATGCGCTTAATTTTTTAAAAGTCGCCTCTGAGTGGCCAGATTATGAGCAATCTTTTGATATGATTTTTTTAGATCCTCCTACATTTTCTAACTCAAAAGAAATGGAAAGCGATTTCGAGGTCGAAAGAGATCAGTTATTTATCATCGAAAATGCTCTAAAATTCTTAAAACCTGATGGCACCTTATACTTTTCTACAAATAAGAGAAAATTTAAGCTAGATCCGAGTATTGAGCAAAAATATTTAGTCAAGAATACGACTGAAAAAACAATTCCGATGGACTGTTTCGATCAAAAAATTCATCATTCTTAC
>JBKBTW010000129.1:0-8042 GCA_046291245.1 Pseudobdellovibrio sp.
CTAAACACGGTGATTCTATGGGCGAAAATGCAGTTCACGGTTCTGACTCAGTAGCTTCTGCTGAGCGTGAGTTAGCTATATTTTTTGATAAACATGAATTAGTAAACATGTAATTTGAGTGTTGTGATTTGTGCCTAAGAAAAGAAATAACTCTTCAAATCCAAACGCACAGTCAAAAGCACACTTAAGACTGCATACTCCTGCAAAATCTGCTGGACATGCGTCTCATAAAGGGGGCTCTGAATTAGAGTCCCTTTTGCATTCTGAACACATAGTTAAGATAGAAAAATTGGCTGTAGGTGGACATGGAATTGCCCGTATAAATCACAAAGATCGAAAGGTCGCTGTTTTTGTTTCTCAATCTGCTCCTGACGACAAAGTTAAAATCAAGATCACTGCTGCGGATAAAAATTTTTTAACAGCTCTTATAGTTGAAACTATTGAGCCGAGTCCTTCACGTGTTAATCCTCCGTGTAAATACGTTGCGGAATGTGGTGGTTGCCCTTGGCAGCACATCCATGAAAAATCACAAATAGCGCAAAAAGAACTCATCTTAAAAGATCTTTTTTCCAAATTTTTACCCCAAACTGCTTACACACTTGAAACTACAGTTACAAGTCCGAAACAATTTGAATACCGTAACCGAATTCAACTTAAGCAACTCGGCCGATCGATTGGATTTTTTAAACCTGAATCTCATGATATTGTAGATATTGAAGATTGTCTCATTGCAGAAACACCATTACGCGAATGGTTTAAAACTCATAAGGCTCAAGTTAAGCCTTCAGATAAACTCAAAAAATATGAGTTAAAACTAAATTCAGAACATAAAGTTGAGTTTTATCCAATTGGTACAAAAAGCGAAGGGTTGGCTTTTGCTCAAGTTAATCAGTACGTCAATGATTTGCTTATAAATAAGACTTTAGAATTTTTTAAAACAATTCATCCTAAGAGCCTAACAGAGTTTTATGCTGGGAGTGGGAATTTTACTTTCCCAATAGCTCACTTACTCACCGACACCAAAATTGACGCTATCGAGCTTAATCCTGATCTCACTCAAAAAGCGACTGATACGATAAAATCACTTAAACTACACAAACGCATTCGTTTTTATACAACTAAATCTGAGTTTTTCCCTCTAAGACAGTCTATCTCTCAAGACATGGTTATGCTTGATCCACCTCGACAAGGGTGTGAAAAACTTCTGTTAGAAAAAATTGCGGATACCGCACCTCAATATATTTTATATATCAGTTGCCACCCTGTTTCACTTGTTCGCGACTTACAAGTGTTACAAAAAAATGGTTATAACTTTGAGATCAAACATTTACAAATTTTTGATATGTTCCCACAAACAGATCACTTCGAAACGCTTTGCCTGCTGAAAAAATCTTGAGCTAATTCTTGACTCATCGCTATTGATAAAGGCTTAATAATATTATGTTTTTTATACGACTCATTCTTATAAGCCTTGTTGTGTTTTCCTGCGCGAATAAACAAAAAGCGGAAGAAAAAGCTAATTTGCATATGCAATTAGGATTATCTTATTTAGAACGTCAAGAATATGCACTGGCACTCAAAGAACTTCTCAGTGCGGAAGAAGCTGATCCCAACAACTCCCTTGTGCAAAACAATCTAGGTTTAGTCTATTTCATTCGCGAAAAATACGACTTATCTATTAAACATTTTTCTAACGCCTATAATTTAAATAAAAAATTCACCGAAGCTAAAAATAATTTGGCTCGTACTTATATTGAAATTAAAGATTATAAAAAAGCGCAAATACTGCTAGACGAAGTTTTAGCGGATCTCACTTATACTGAAACAGCGAAAGCTTATATGAACTATGGGCTTTTGGAGTTTAACCAAGATCACTTTAAAAACGCTAAAATTTATTTTAAAAAAACTTTACAAACCTATCGCGATGATTGTTATGCAAAGCTTTATTTAGGGCGCTGCTCTTTAGAACTTAAAGAAACAGCGGCAGCTTTAGCTCAATTAGAAAAAGCGACTACATTTTGCAAAGATATAGGTGTTGATGGTGCTCATTATTACGCAGCTATTGCTAACTACAGAAGTGGCCGTAAAGATCAGGCTCTTATCCGATTTAAAGAAGTTATTAGTCAATTTCCTAATGGTGCATACAGAGATCAAGCTAAAAAAATGATTAATTTAATAGAAAAAGGGACGCTATGAAAATAACTGGAGAACTTTTAAAAGCTGAAAGAATTAAACGTGATTTATCCGTTCAAGATATCGCCTATGCTTTAAAACTAAGTGTTCGTATTGTCCAAGCTATTGAAAATGGCCAACTTGATGAGCTTCCAGCAAAAACTTTCATACGAGGCTTTGTGAAGAGTTATGCTGATTATCTAAAAATAGACACAGATGCTGTTTTAAAACAATTTCAAGAAGAGATGGGCTCTACGCATCCCGTTCCAAAAACTTCACATTTACATCAAGATCTTTCGGAAGCTTCAACTTCTTCTAAAATAACTGAAGGGAAGTCTGTATTTCATAATAATAGTAATGTCGAATCCTTAAATGGCACTCAACTAGAAGGCGGCTTATCTAAAAAGAATATCTTCTATTTTTCTATTGTAGGTGGTCTTGTAATTCTGATTGCAGTCGTAAATAAAATTACAAATCATTATCAAAATGAAATACCCACTGAGGAACAAGTTGCTGCGACTGAGGTTAATCAGCCCATAACAGCTGTTTCAGCACCAGCTATAGCAGCCGAAGGTAGCGTTCCAGCTCTAGAGCCGACAAGCGCATCAACTGTTAGCGCACAAGAGAACACTCAAACTGTCTCTGCAGTTACAATAGGTGCTGTTAGCGCGACAACAACACCAACCAAATCTCCAGCTGAATCCGTAGCTGTTCAATCTCCAGAAACACCTCCAAAAGAAAAATCAAATGGGCAGCCAGTGGAAATATTAATCGAAGCTAAAAAAGATTTTTACATCGAATACGCTAAAGGCAATACAGCTGAGTTCAAACGAATTAATTTAAAAGCTAATACTTACCAAATTTTAAAATCTGCTTCTGGCCTACATTTAAGAACATCAGATGGTAGCGCTTTTAACATTACAGTTAATGGTATTAACAAAGGATCAATGTCTTCAGCTAATAAATCTGTTGAGATGACGTTTTAAAAGTGAACAAAAGACTTATTTATATTGTTTTATTTCTTACTTTGATTGTTAAGCTCATTGTAGGCTCTGTTCTACCTATTGCAGCAGATGAGGCTTATTACTGGGTGTGGGGACAAAATTTGCAATTAAGTTATTTTGATCATCCTGGGATGGTGGGTTGGCTATCTTCATTAACTAACTTCATACCTATTTTAAAACCAGCCTTAGCTCTCAGAATTATTTTTATATCGCTCAGCACTCTTACATTTTATATTTGGATAAAAGTATTTTTTACTATCAGAACTCCTCAAAATTCCTCAGTTGCCAAATATGAGTTTATCATTTTTGCAGCTCTTTATAATTTAAATCCTCTCACTGGCTTTGGAAGCATACTTGCAACTCCTGATGCTCCTCTTATGTTTTTCTGGGCTTTAAGCACTTTAGCCATGAGTCACATTCTAATTTCTCACAAGACTAAAGATTATATTCTGTTAGGTGTATTTTTAGGTTTAGGTTTTTGCTCAAAATATCATATCGTTTTTTTTCCTTTATTTTCGCTAATATCTATTTTACTTGAAAAAAAATTAAAACATATATCTATCAAAAAATTATTCTTAACTTTTGTGTTTGGTCTGATATTTTCTTTGCCCGTTTTGATCTGGAATTATCAAAATGATTTTGCCTCTTTTAAATTTCAACTTAACCACGGCCTCAATGCATCAGTTGATTATCAATCATGGTGGAGCTTAACTTATCTTGGTGGGCAAATTTTAATTTTTAATCCTTTTTTGATTTACAACGTATATTTAGGATTAAAAAATAATTGGCAAAATTCCACCAGTTTAAAAACGGCGCTAGGTCAGTGGTTGTTCTTCTTCTACAGCTCATTCAAAGCTAAAGTGGAGGCAAATTGGCCACTTACATCACACGCTGGAGCTTTGATCAACTTAGATTACAAAAATCATAAAATGAATAATTTTGCGATTGGTTATTATGTTGTCCTTTGGATAGCTTTTATAAGCTTGCTTCCTACTGATATGGGTAAAAAGAAAATCATACAACTCCCTACTAGCACAACTATCGAAGAAATCACTCCTGTTATAAGTAAATACCAACCCCTTTATGGGCCGACTTATCAAATATCATCTTTAATCCAACTCGTGAACCAAACAGCTGTGTACAAGCTTAATGGCATTTCACGTTATGATTTTTTCGATACCTTAGATAAGTCTTCACCAAAAGAGTCAACTTTTTACGTTTTGAAGTATAACTTTACGAATTGGCCCCCACAATACAGTGAATACAAAAAAGACCTCATTGAAAGCATGGACAATTACAACATGGAGATTTTCAAGCTAAGTCATGAATAGAATATTTTTAATCCTGACATTTATTTTAATCTCATTTGCGGTGTATGGATTTTACGTCTCTCAGTTTGAATTTAATATTATATCGAATAAAAAAACGAGTTCTGAGTTCAAGATTTTTTACGATTATAAATTAGCATTAAATATATACACTAATCTATCTTCAGGATCTGGTAATAGCATCTCTATTGCAGAAGAAGCCAAACACGCAAAACTAAATTTTATACTTCTATCAGATACAAATACGAACTATGATTTAGACATTGATCGCTACTTAGATAATGTTGGAATTTTAAACGGTATTCGCATTAAAAATAATGATCGCGCTTTTATATATTATTCTTCTGTTAAAAAGAATTTCTATAATACCTCATTAAATAACATCGAGAGTGATCCCTCAGCTGTTGTTATAGAAACCCATCCTTTAGGGCAGCCATATAACTTGGATATACTTAAAGAAAAAAATTTAGATGGCTTTGAGGTTTTAAATTTTAAGAATATCACGCAAAAATCTTGGAAAGAATCTAAAATTTCTACGATATGGAGCCTTATTTACTACCCGTTTAATCCAAGGCTAGCACTTTTACGTTTATTTCACGAACCCATTGAAGAGCTCAAAATATTTGATGAAATTTCGCAAACAAAAAAAATTAATTTCTATGTTGGTTCTGAAGCTACAGCTAAAGCAATTCCTTTTACAGGATGGTTAATTAAGTTTCCGAGTTATGAAAGTAGCTTTGTTATTGGCTCTCAACACTTAACATTGATGTCAGAATTAACTGGCAACATTGAAAACGACTCTCAACACATTGTTCAAGCCCTCAAAAATGGTAAATCTTATGTCGCTTTTGATGCGCTAGGCGATCCCAATGGTTTTGAAACTTATCTTATTGATGGAAAAAAACAATATCTTACAGGCGATAGTGTTAAATTTAAAAATAACTTAAAAGTGTACTACAAATTACCAGCGGAACCAATTCCCTTTTATGAAGTCGTTTTATACAGAAATGGTCGAAGAATAGATCATCTCAACACTTTTACGGGACAATTTAACATCACCCAGTCGGGAGTGTATCGCATTCAGGTCAGAGTTAGTCCTAACTTTCCACTTCCAGATGCTATTAAGTGGATCACTTGGATATACACCAATAATTTTTATGTTGAGTAGACTCTCCAGACTAAGATAAAACTGAAACGTAAATCTCTAGATCAGTTTCTATTTCTAATTGGCAGGCTAATCGCTCGTCTTTTGTAAAGCCACGCTCTTCTGCGCGCTCAGTTTCTAATTCATTTCGAACATGTAATTGATCTAAATTTTTCTTCACAATTACTCGACACGTCGTACAAGTTCCAAAGCCACCACAGGATTGATTTATGCCGATTTTGTGAGCGTTTAGCAATTCCAACAAGTTTTGAGGTGGGATATAATTAATTTCAGAAATATTTATTAATTCGTCTAAATTTAGTTCATAAACTTTAAGTCTTTTTGTTGAATCACTCACAATTTATATGTATCAAATAATATATGAGATTTATAGCTTTTGACTTAGAAACTACAGGTACAGTGCCAGGCGTTGATCAAATCGTGGAGATTGGAGCCGTAAGAATTATTGACGGACAGGTTGAGGCCGTGTTTTCAACTTTAGTGAACCCGCAAAGATTAATCCCGCCAGGGGCCACTGCAGTCAACGGAATTACTGATGCTATGGTCGCAGGAAAACCATTTATCGAAAGTATTCTTCCAGCTTTTGCTGAATTTTGTGCAGATGATATTATGGTTGCACACAATGCTCCGTTTGATTCCCAATTTTTAGCTTCTGATGTAAAAAAATTTGAAACTGCAGCTCCAAAAGGTATCGTGATAGACACACTTCCTATCGCACGCAAAATCATTCCTGGGTTGCCAAACTACAAGTTAGGAACATTGATTCAACACTTTAAAATTCCTTCAACTGACTTCCATAGAGCTGAAGAAGATGCAACTTACTGTGGAATGGTTTTTTGGGAAATGGTAAAACGCATGACTGTTGGAGGAAAAGCTCCGCAAATAGAAAACTTAGTATCATTAACAGGAAAACCTGAGTTTAAATTTCCACAAATAGAACGCCAGCCTAAGCAAATGGGCTTTTTATTTTAATTTTTTACTCTCGTGCCTTGTGTGCGATAGGATATCTTCTTCCCCGTCCGAAGGAATGTTCTGAGACTTTTAAAATAGGTGGCGCTTGCCAACGTTTAAACTCTGTTTTCATAAGCTGTGCATACAACCATTTATCCGTAGGTGACTTAACTTTATTTTTTTTCTCAATCAAATTAACTACTGCTTTATCCAGCAATTCATAAGCAGGCAAACTGTCTTGATCTTTTTGATCAGGTCTTAACTCTGCACTAGGAGGACGCTTGATGATAAATTCAGGAATAATTTCGATTTCCTTGTTATAATGATTGCATAAATCTACAACTTGTTTTTTTGTTAAATCACCAATGGGCGCTAATCCTCCGCACATATCGCCGTAAAGCGTAGCATAACCCGTGGCGTACTCTGATTTATTACCCGTTGTGAGCAGCAAGCTTCCCGTAAAATTAGAGTAGGCCATTAAAAATAAGCCTCGCAAACGAGACTGCAGGTTTTCATGAACTAAGCCAAATTTTTCAATGTGAAACTCCTCATCTAGCACATTTTTTATAAATTCAAATGTGGACTGTATTGAGATCACCTTCAAATCACTCCCCAAATTAAGAGCCAATTGTTTGGCGTAGGTAAGACTTAAACCTGAGTTAAACTGAGTCGGTAATGCAAATAATTTTACATTCGATGCACCAAAGGCATCTACTGCCAGTGCTGCAACAAGAGCTGAGTCTATGCCACCAGATAAACCCAAATGAACTTTGCTTGTCCCAATTTTTTGACCATAATCACGCAAACCTAAAACTAAAGCTTTACGCAAATCTTCGACGATCGATTCAGATTTAATTGAAGGGCTCCATGATTCTAACGTGTTTAAATCAAACACATTTTGATCTTCATTGAAAGCTTGAGCTTTAAGAATACACTTACCTTGGGTCGTCATGAGAAAACTTTGTCCATCATAGATAATTTCATCTTGCGCACCCACCATGTTTACATACAAAAGAGGGGCTTTAAAAAACTGTGCTGTTTGTTTTGAAACAGAAAATCTTTGTTTTAATTTTTCTGGAAAATAAGGTGAGGCGCTTATATTAATAACTAGATCTATTTTTTTCTTTGGAACTTTAAGCAGTGGATTCTCGGAGTATTCAGATTTTTTACTATCAACTCCCCAAGCCCAAATATCTTCACAAATCGTCACAAAAAAAGTTTTTTTTCCAATCTTAAAATAATTATCTTTAAGGTGACCTTTTTCAATAAATCTTGCTTCATCAAAAACATCTCCTGTAGGGAGAAGTTCTTTGCGGAAAATTTTGATGACTTTGTTACGCGTACATAAAAATGCGCTATTGAAATACGGACGACCTTTTTTGTTTTTGTTTTTTTCGAATCCGCCAACAAGAACATGTACGT
>JBKBTW010000130.1:0-7994 GCA_046291245.1 Pseudobdellovibrio sp.
TTGAAAAACCTCTTTGCCGCTTTCAAATCACGCTTAGCTATGACTAAGAAGTCGATCGTGTTTCCGTGCTTATCGACGGCCCGATAAAGATACCTATCTTCACCGCTCACTTTAATGTAGGTTTCGTCCATTCTCCAGGACACATTCGTCGGCAATTTATACTTTCTGAATTTTTGCTCTAACACTGGTCCAAATTTAATGACCCAGTTATAAGAAGAAGCTGGAAAAAGAATCGAATATTTGGGCGTAACTAACGGTGCTCATTTGTTTAAAGTAGAAGATGAAAACTTTATTAAAAGATATGATGTTGTTTCAAATACTTTGATCGACACAGCGATGTTAAGCGGTGGTCTTATCGTAGGTTCGAATTTTATTTATAGATATGATGACTACATTGACCCTGTAACGGATATATCGGTTAGAAAGTGTGATTTAGCCAACAATTGCACAGTGATCATTCCAAGATATCAGGATATTCAAGATATAGCAGTATATACAGGACTAACTTATGAACTTAAAACGACAAAATTTTATTTTTATGATCTTAATGTGTCTGATAGTGCGAACAGCTTGCGATACGTAGATTATAACACGGGATTAGTTGCTGTTGATCAAGCACTAACTGATTATATGCATGATCATGAGATCCCGTTTACTTCAGATATTATGATTTTTGAAAACTCAAAATATAAAATTTTATCACTCGGTCAAAATCAGATTGTTTTCGATATGCAAACAAATAGCCTAATCGATTCATATACCGATCATTGCGAGATGACTGATGAAGAGATTATCAAAAAGAATAAATACGTTCTTCCGTACTTGGGTGTTCCGAAAGTGGTCTTAGATGCTCCTATTTGTACATAGGTTAGGGTAATTTTTCTAGATTTGTTTTTTAACTAAGGGGTAAATAATACGCCAGAAAAGATCGCTGTTTCCGTTTTTATTTTGCCTGGCTAGTTTTGAAATGTCGTCATCATCAAATTCACCATCATCGCCGATATCAGGGTTTAAATGCTGCGAGTCTCCGATACGCGTTGAGCGTTGGTAAATACGCGCAATTTTAGCAAAAATATCAGTTTCTTCAGTCTTGAATTGGCTGTCATCGTTAATGTGGGCAATGATTCCGTTTTCACGATTTAAATTTTGCGATCTGAAATCCCAGTTAAATGAACCAATGAACATTGTGTTTCGATCAATCAAAACCATTTTAGCATGTAGCGTATCTGGCCCGTTGTATTCCCAGATTTGAACGCCGTGTTTTAAAGCTAAATCGCGTGTTTTCAGGTAACCAAGGTGGGCTAAAGGAACTTCATTTGAACTTTTGCTGTTAGTGAAAACACGGATTCTAATATTTCGTGCGCGTAATTCTTTAAAAAGCAGTTCTTGTTCAGGTATCACGACAAAATACGGGGTAACAATAACCACAGATTTTTGAGCTGTTCTAATAGCTTCGTAAAGCTGTTTAGCCATATTATCTTCAAGTGCTTGTGGCTTTTTTTAAGAACTTTTTTGGCCAACAGGATTATCGAAAATATAATCGATCGAATCAACAGTTAAAATATTTTTATCAGTTAACCATTTATTCAGAATAGCTGATCTTGTAAGATTTCTTTTTGTAAGTCGTAGCTAAACGGTTTAATTCAGCACGTTGTTTATCTATAAGATTAAGATTTTTTTTAACCAGAATAGTGACTGCCTAACCGGAGCAACATAAGAGTTGCAGATCAGAATCACCTAAGCAAACAAGCCCGCCAGGCCAGAACAGCCGGTGGCGGAAACTGCTTTTTTACGCTTTATCCGTCTTCGTATAGACGGCCCTGGGTCAAGGTTTACTCGAAATCATCGAAGAAGTTTGCGATCAGCCTCAAAAATAATAGAAACGGTTCATATAATCACACCTCGTAAGTGTGATTATATATTCTGCTAAAAATCTTAAGACACCATAAACAACTATGATTTTTTTAATTTAAGGCTTATAGGCTCTAACAAGATTATACTTAATGTACTGAACAGTTGGCTTAGAATGACAAGTATCATTTGTAGTGCTAATTTTTAAAGTCATTTTTAAATTATTTTGTAATGGCGCTGATAAAAAGGGTTGAGCTACAGTTACCAACGCCTTCGCTTCATAACCCTCACCGCAACCAGAATCCCATTTTGAAGTAAGAACTTTCTCAGCCGTGTAAACATCAACCTGCTGCTCCCAGTCTCTCACAACATCTGCAGGATACATTCCTGAAAACGGTGAATTTGGGCTTTCAATGGTCACACTTGTTGGTCGTAAAGAATGATGTTCAGCCATATTGGTTACAATCCAATCAACCTTAAATAGCTTATACTCAGCAGGCACAGGTGAGGCCGCTTGATAGACAGCACTACTTGCAGCCGTTGATATTACAGGAACTAGTAAACTTAATAGGATCGTAATCATTGTTTTCATAAAAGTCCTCACTTATGCCACTATACTTACCTCAATTCTGAGGAAATCTGTGTCAATATTCTGTTAAGTTTATGCTATAAAAACAGAATTTACTTTACACAATAATCTTCAAATTTTATATCGGCGAACTAAACCTTTACAACTCGCTAGCTACCACAAAACTTAACCATATATAAATGAAAATAAAACTCAGGAGCTCTCCCCTGAACGACTCGAGGCAAAGCTGGCCAACTGATAACTTCTAACCAGAATATTGATCGCTAAAGCAGAGCAACATAAGAGTTGTTAGCAGAATTACATCGGAACAGTAGCTGCCCAGGCCGAAACAGCCAGTAGCGGAATAGCTTTTTCACGCTTTATCCGCCTCGTATAGACGGCCCTGGGTCAAGTAAAAATTTATTCCTTGGATCGTTTTGAGAGTTTGGATTTGACCATGAACTAACATCCTCGTATTCGCGTGCTGATTAACGCATTAAGATTTGTTCGTTTTTGGGGTTACCACAACCTAGCCACAGACGCTTTAATCTAAAGGCGGGACACGTGGACTTCCCAATTTCTGTCTAATCGAAGCTTTTTAATGTCTGAAATTAATTTCTTTTTTTCTGCATCAATTGGAGCTTTGCCATTACGTAAACTCGATTGAATTCCCACATGGAGTTGCTTTTTCCATTTAATATATGTCGATTCATTAATATCTAATTTTGATACAGCTTCTGAAAATTTAAATCCGCTCTTTCTGAGATTATCAATTTGATTCACGATGTCTGCTTTTTGTTCTGGTGTAAAATGTCTACGCACTCTTTTCATATGTATTACCCCTTAGGTTACTACACACTATTTATGCAAAATTTATCCCACCCGAGTAAAAACAGCACACTATTTCTTGGGTAAAAATAAAATTAATTATATTTGTTAAGGGGAACAACTTGTAAAATTCGGTATTTGATTCCAAGCTCCGTTGTTTTTGAAAAAACTGCAACTTGTCACGATTGGATTTACTGACCATGTTGTTAAATTTTGATTAAACGCACTTGCACCAGAAAACATGCCAGACATATTAGTAACATTTGATGTATTCCAGTTTCCAATATTTTGGTTAAATGCACTTGCATTATAAAACATGTAAGCCATATTAGTAACATTAGCTGTATTCCAGTTTCCTATATTTTGATTAAACGCACTTGCATTATAAAACATGCCAGACATATTAGTAACATTTGATGTATTCCAGTTTCCTATATTTTGATTAAACGCACTTGCATTACGAAACATGCCAGACATATTAGTAACATTAGCTGTATTCCAGTTTCCTATATTTTGATTAAACGCACTTGCACCAGTAAACATGCCAGACATATTAGTAACATTAGCTGTATTCCAGTTTCCTATATTTTGATTAAACGCACTTGCATTATAAAACATGTAAGACATATTAGTAACATTTGATGTATTCCAGTTTCCTATATTTTGATTAAACGCACTTGCACTTAAAAACATGCCGAACATATCTGTTGTTTGACTTAAATTAGGCGTGTCAGTTGCAGTCCATGTTGTTAAGCTCACAGCGCCCGTAAACATAGTATGCATACTCAGCCATGGGTTATTACCAAATTGAATCACATCAATTAATTTATTTGCATCTGCATTTAACGCATTTAAAGCTGGGGTGTACATTGAAAGCTGGGTTATTGTGCCAGTCATGCTAACTACATATTCACCAGGAGTTGTATAAGTATGTATTTTTTCAGGGGCGTTCCAAGTCGTAATTGTATCTGATGTGCCATCACCCCAATCAACGACAAAGTTATAAGTCCCTGAGACTGATAAGGGTAACATGATTTGGCTTGAAGTTGTTAATGTGCCAGGGTTGTCAGTTTTCCATCTTGTTACAAAAGCTGTAGGGGTTTCTGAACCTGGAACTGTTGGATTCTGATGAATAGGAGAAGTTAAGCTCAAAGTAATTTCTTCTATTGAACTTTTCCCCCAAGGATTGCACGAAGAAAGAAAAAACACTATAAACAAACTGATAATAAACTTTGCATTCTTGATTAGAGCATCTAGTGATTGAAATAAATTACACATAATTTTCCCATCCTGTATTATCTTATCGGTATATTTTAAACTTTAGAATAGTCCTGTATCAATTTGAGATAAGTATTTCAAGGATAGATCTGGGAGGCTGGAAGTGAACAGTTTAGCTTGTTCGATTGAATTCTGAACAGGTAAAAACTACACTTTTCAGTTAACGAAGAAAACTAACCGAAATTAAAAGCATGAGAGTCTGAACTGTAAGTTTCAGGAGGGAACTTATGAAAAGACTTCTCAGTTTTTTAAGTTTTATGGCTATAGGGGCAATTTTAGCTTCAGAATCAAATGAGATGCAATACAGATCGTTTAAACAGCCCGTAGTTGAGGATGGCGAGACTAAACCAAATTTACAAATTGAGCCAAAGCCTGTTTATCCACCAACTAAGAAAAAACCATACACTCGAACTACGCGTATTGCGTAATGGATGCCCTAAAATAGTTATAAATTTCATCTATTTAGGTTTACAGTCCTTTCTTATTTTTGGAAAATCGTGTAAAAGACTGAGGTTATGCTAAATGACCAAATCTACCTCGACTTTAATGCGACAACACCTCTTTCGTCGCAGGTGCAAGATCAATTACCGGAGTTGTTAAAACTATGGGGTAACCCCTCGTCTATTCATTTAGCCTCGCGCGGACCAAAAGCTGTCTTGCGTGAGTCCAAAAGAAAACTTGCAGATTACTTGAAATGTTCACCCCTTGAAATAATTTATAATTCGGGTGCAAGCGAAGGTAATAACACAGTTTTAAAATCTGTGTGGAGCGCGTATCGCCCGCAGAATTCTTTTTCTAATCCAGTTAAAAATGAATTTATCATCTCGTCTGTCGAGCATCCAAGTATGATTAAAACTGCGGAGTATTTAAAATCTGAAGGAGCTGTAATTCACTTTGTTCCTGTAAGTCGTAATGGGGAAATAGATTTAAATTTTATAAAGCAAAAAATAAATGAAAGAACCGCTTTAGTCAGCGTTATGTATGCTAATAACGAAACAGGCACAGTGTTTCCTGTATCTGACATTGCCAAATTAACTAAAGCGCATGGATCTCTCATGCACTCTGATTGTGTGCAGGCATTTGGTAAAACAAATTTTAACACACAAGGCTTAGGCGTGGATTATTTAACTTTATCCGCTCATAAATTTTATGCCCTTAAAGGCTGTGGAGTTTTATTTGTTCGAAAAGGTTCGCCGTACATTAATTTGGTTCATGGAGGCGGACAAGAGAGAGCTCGTCGAGGCGGTACAGAAAACATTCTAGGTATTGCTTCTTTAAATGTTATGCTAGATCAGTTGTCACTAGTTTCTCAAAAAGAATCTGAACTGAGTGATCTTAGAAATTATTTTGAAAAAACTGTGAAACATAAAATTTCTCATGTGAGCGTCACGTGTGAAAACTCAAAACGTCTTTCCAATACATCCAGTTTAATTATTGAGGGAGTTGATGGAGAAACATTGTTAGTAAGTTTGGACTTGAGAGGATTTGCTGTGAGTACCGGTGCAGCGTGTAGCAGTGGCAACCCAGAGCCAAGCCCAGTTTTGTTGGCTATTGGATTAACTCGTGCAGAAGCTCAAAACTCACTAAGAGTAAGTTTTGGATGGAGCACGACAAAAAATCAAGTAGATCAATTTATTGAAACGCTTGTTGAAGTGGTTGCGAGGCTTAGAGAGATCAATCAAGAGCCAGACAAATCAATAGGGTAGTTTTTTATTTATAAAGGTAAATTATGTTAAATGTAGATACAGGTAAAAAGAAAAAAGTCTTAGTTGCAATGAGTGGAGGAGTGGACTCCTCTGTTGCGGCAGCTTTACTTAAAGATCAAGGTTATGATGTCGTCGGAGCTACAATGCAAGTTTGGGATTACTCAACATGCGACATTACTGAAGGAAATGGAACATGCTGTTCATCTTTAGATGTGGATGATGCTCGCAGCGTTGCTGATATGTTAGATATACCTTTTTATGTTTTAAACTGTGAGGCTAAGTTTAAGGCTTCGGTGATTGATCCTTTTATAAAAGCGTATTTAGAAGGGAAAACTCCTCTTCCGTGTGTTAATTGTAACACATATTTAAAGTTTGATCATTTAGTTAAAAAAATGAAAGAGCTTGAATGCGATTACTTAGCTACAGGACACTATGCTCAAATTGTGCGAAATGAAAAAGGTGAGCATCAAATTAGAACATCTGAAGATGATTGGAAAGATCAGACTTATTTTTTATTTACGATAGATCCTGAAATTGTAAAGCATTTAATATTCCCGATCGGACATTTGAAAAAACCAGAGGTGAGACAAATCGCCGAAGAAAAGGGTTTAGTTGTAGCTAAGAAAAAAGATTCGACAGGTATATGTTTCGTAGGAGATAAAGGCTACGACCAATTTCTCAAAGAAAATGTGGCGGCAGATGTCTTAAAACAAAAAGCAGGTTTAATTAAAAGATACCCTTCTGGTGAGGTTATGTCTAAGCATGATGGAATTCATTTGTATACAATTGGCCAAAGTAAAGGGCTTGGCATGACTTATCATGAGAAGCTTTTTGTCATCAAAATAGATGCTTTGGAGAATACCGTTTGGGTAGGTGAAGAAAAGCATTTGTTTTATGATGAAGTGGATGTAATTGAGCCGCATATTCTCAGTGATTTTTCTGATGGTGACGAGTTGAATGTAAAAATCAGATACCAGCACAAAGGTTCTTTAGCTAAAGTTGTGCGGTCAGAAAGTGGGTTTAAATTAAAATTTAAAGAGCCACAACGAGCCATTACACCAGGCCAAGCGGCCGTGTTTTACACCCAAGATAAAGTTCTGTTGGGGGGCGGATGGATCAGGATATAGAAAAAACTGAATCAAAAATACAGACTTCGATGCACAATAAAGCCGAAGATTTTGTTGTGCATACTTTTGGTTGTAAGGTGAATACTTATGATGGTGGTTTGATTCAGAAAAATTTAAATCAAAATGGTTTTCGCGCATTAGCTGGTGGTTTGTCGATTTCATCTTTAGATAAGGAGAAATCTCAGATTCATATTCTAAACACGTGTGCAGTAACTGCGGAAGCCACCAAAGAAGCGGTGAGAATGATCCGCAAGATCAAATCACAACAGCCTTTTTCAACTGTGGTTGTAACTGGCTGTGCCGCTCAAGTGGATACGGGAGCCTTTGAAAATCTACCGGGGGCTGATTTAGTTATCGCGAATTCTCATAAAGGATTATTGCCTGACTTGTTAAAAAAACATTTTCGAGGTGAGTTAGAGCAAAAAACTTTTAAATCTAATATTTTTAAAAAGGAAGATTTAGAGGCTGAGGGTGGTGATGAGATATCTCATACGCGTACATTTTTGAAAATTCAGGATGGATGCAATTCTTTTTGCACGTTTTGTATTATTCCTTACGCCCGTGGGAAAAGTAGATCAATTCCTATACAAGATATAGTGAATAAAATTAAAGACTACGTAAAACAAGGTCAAAAAG
>JBKBTW010000257.1:0-1241 GCA_046291245.1 Pseudobdellovibrio sp.
ATCTGTAGGCGAGGCATGAGGTTTATTGGCAACATGATCAAAACCTGATTTTACAAGTAAATGCAATGCACCCATAATATGGAGAGCAGATGCAGATGCAGATTGATGTCCGCCAACTTTGGATCGCCTTTAGCTTTATCCGTTCTGTTGTTGGCTTGAAAAATCATTTGTGTCGCCAAGTAATGCGCACGACGAGCAATTGAGTCTAATGTGTTTTTATCTAAATCTTTAAGATCTTTTAAAGTCAGCTGTTTTCCAGACATAATTTAGGTTCCTTTTTAACTTCTATGAATCTATAGTTTTTACTATTTTTACTCGGACAAATTAGTGTATCAATGTACTAGAGTAAAGGCTTTATTTTAAGACTCAACGAATAAGTTATTTGTTTCGCTTTTGGGCTAGTCTTGTAGAGGGATGTAGAGTCTATTTTTTGAATTATTTTGAGTTTAATTTGTTGAAAAAAATAACTCTAAGTTGCTTAATTCACATTCTAGAAAAAAGTGTCCAATTTAAACAGTTTTATTATGTTAAATGTTGAATATATAGGCTTAATTATGACTCTACTACGAAATCCCAGCGAATTCTAATATGTCCGTCGTTTTCGATCATTCCGCGTGGAGGATTTGGAAAAGGCGCAGCTTGTCTAAAGGCCTCAATAGCCGTTTCATCTAAATCACGGATACCAGATTCTTCAATTATTTGAACTGTAACAAGTGTGCCAACATCATTAAGCACAATAATGAGTTTTGTAACACGATTACGAGTTTTTCCATCAGATGCGGCGGCGACAGTTCTTCCTTGTGTCATTAAACGTGAGACACGTTGTTTAACTTCTGGTTGCCACCATTGATTTAACTGAGTTTTTATTCTTTGGTAATAGCCGTAATATTTATACTCTTTCGTGTTGAGTGCTGTCTTTAAAGTTTGCTGAACTCCTTCAAGTTTATCAGTCGATGTAGCTTCAGTGCCTACGTTGCCATTTTGTCCTTTTTGGGCATCGCGCTGCTCTTGGCCAGTACCATCGTTCTTAGCCATTCTTTTTTCTAGGGTATCATAAGCATTGAACTTATCACCGAAGAGTGAAGGTTTATGACTTTCTTTTTTTTGTGCGTGTGTAGCTTGGCGTGGTTTTGTAGGTTCGTTTTTGAACTCTCTGCCAATTTTAGCAATAGACTCTTTTTCAACAGAATTATTTTTAGCGCTAAGATATTTTGCTTTTTCATTTAAAGTGTTATTAGCAG
>JBKBTW010000131.1:0-7944 GCA_046291245.1 Pseudobdellovibrio sp.
CTCAGGGTTGAAGTTTTTGTAGTTAAAAAATCAAACCAGAAGATTCCAAGATGGACAATCTTTTGACACTTTCTTAATGTAACACTTTTTGCGGCCCCCTACTCAAAGTTAGAGAGCCTTTAGTGATTTGCCATTTTCTTAAAGTGAGACATGTTTACAATTGAGACGATCAAAAATCTCATCTACAGCATGAACTAGACTTAATATATACAAAAAATTCAACGAAAAGATGGATATGAAATTATTGAGTATCTTTTTATATATTTTTTTATCTTTTGGATGTCAGTCATTTTACAAAGATGTACTCAATCGTGAACCTAATCAGGATTTAAATTATAATCACAAGCCGAGGCATTTTATTTTTACGGTTCATGGTTTAGGTGGAGATCAAACAACTTTTGGAAGTATGTTGCCAGCTTTAAAGCAACATATAGAATATGTTAATTCGAGCTACGAAATAGTAACGGATACATTTGTTTACCCCACAGGAAGGGAAAACGTAAATGTTGAGCTTTTTGTAAAACTATTTGAAAATTTTTTATCTGATAAATTAAATCAGTATCAATTTGCTCCAGAAGATAAAATTTCATTAATTACTCACTCGCAGGGAGGATTAGTCGCTACTTTATGGTACTTAAAATCACTTTATAGCGCTGATCCAATACAGAGAACATATGCTGAGCATGTATCAGGATTTGTTACGCTTGGAACACCATTTTGGGGATCGTCTACTGCATACATGATTAAGGAAAAGCTACCTTTTGATTTTATCAGAAATTTTATATATAAAATTATGAAGCTCAGCGATATTGAGCTCACTGATTTATCTTCAGCTTCTAAAAAAATTTATAACTACTTTAATGAGATAGTCAATGCAAACAGCGTGAATACATATCATGATCCAAGAATGCTTAATGTCGTGGGTGTTATACCTGATTGGGATAGTCCATTGGTTCGTGAGCTTATGCAAATTCATCGAATTATATTTAGCCCAGAAAATCAGGCCAGATTAAGAAAGTTTTTTAACTATCGTATTAACATCGGAAACAGATGGGAGTCGGATCAGGTTGTTAACGTTCCAAGTGCACGTTTAGGATTTTACCAGTACAGTGATACGCTCATTCAGAAAATTCAAGAAAAAATACCTGAGAAGGTTACTTCAGAAGATTTTAGTTATGCTAGATTTTTTAAAACAGATCCTGAATATCTTCTAGTAGAGACTACACATGTGACCCCAATAGCTGAGAGAAATTATGCTATGGCCTGGGTATCTTCTTCGTGTGTTGAGGTGACTCATTGTGATCACCCTACATATAAGAACGTATTTAAGCACATTGTTAATTGTGAAGATTCTCGTAATAAGTGTGATATGAACAAATATAAAAATATGGTAGGGGTTTTATTTTATGGTGATAAAACTTTTAGCCAAGCCAGTTCTGATAAACTTATAAGCGATATGAGGACTTTTAATTTAGGATTTAATATTACTATTCCTGAAAATTTTAAACTTCCAAAAGATATAATGGATACAGAGGATATGTATAAGTACATACAAGTTGATTTTGTGCATGGACACAAAAAACTATCTAATCGCTTAGAAAAGCGTATGGAAGACGGATTGATTAACAAAATTAATGCGAATCAAGATTTCAGGATTCAACTAGGTCGATATCGTGAATGGGGCTCTAGAGTAGTTAAGTATTATTCTGATACCCGTGAGTTAAATATTTATTTATCAGGAAATGTACAACCAGCAGATGCTAAATCTTGGCAAATTTTAAAACCAGCGCCACCAAATTGGACGATCAATCGTGATTATGAGATCTCAATCAAAATTAGAGTTCCTGGATTAAAACCACGTGATTTAACTATACCAGTACGTCCTACATATACGACATATTTAAATTTAATTTTAGAAAAGGAATAATCAAGTTATTGACTATAAAAATAAAGAAATAAAAAAGGCGTTTTTTAGAACGCCTTTCTATTGCTTTAAGTGTACTGAAAAATTATTTCTAATAAAATTATTGAAGTATTGTAACTTTCTCTAAAATAATTGGTTCAGCTGGGCGATCCATAGGGCCAGTTTTAGCTTTAGATATTTGATCTACGATCTCATAGCCTTCAGTCACCTCGCCAAATACAGTGTGTCTGTTGTCTAGCCAAGGCGTAGGAACAACAGTGATAAAAAACTGACTGCCATTCGTGCCAGGGCCAGCATTTGCCATAGATAATATTCCAGGTTTGTTGTGCTTTAACTCTGGGTGAAATTCATCAGCAAAGCGATAGCCAGGGCCACCAGTTCCTGTTCCTAGTGGGCATCCGCCTTGAATCATAAAATCTTTAATAATGCGATGAAATGTTAAACCATCAAAATAAGGTTTTTTTGTAGGTTGACCAGTTTTAGGGTCATTAAATTCTTTTGTACCTTGAGCAAGGCCAACAAAATTTTCAACTGTTTTAGGTGTTTTATCAGCAAACAATTTAACTTTGAATTGCCCTTTATTTGTGTCAAATACTGCGATCATTTCGGAACTCCTTAATAGATTATTTAGTTTTACGGATAGAGTTGATAGTAATAGTTTTTACTGGAACATCAGCGTAGTCGCCTTTAGTTGTAGTTGCAGAGTTTTTAATTTTATCTACAACGTCCATGCCGTCAATGACTTCGCCAAAAACAGCATAACCATAGCGTTGATCAGATTGATAGTCTAATCTTTCATTGTCTACAACATTGATAAAGAATTGAGATGTAGCAGAATCAACCTCATTAGTTCTCGCCATGGCTAACGTTCCACGTTTATTAGAGAGGCCATTTTTAGCTTCATTTTTGATTGAGGGGAATAGCGTTGGTTTTTCTTTCATGTCTGCTGTGAAGCCGCCACCTTGAACCATAAATCCATCAATCACTCTGTGAAAAATAGTTTTGTCATAGAATTTTTTATCTACATATTTTAAAAAATTCTCAGTCGATATTGGTGATTTGTCAGCATCAAGTTTAACTTTTATTTTACCTAATGATGTATCGATCATCACTATCGGCGCTTTAGTTGAGTCTGGTTTTTGTGTTTTTGCATGAGATTTAAATGACCATGTCATTAAAACAAAAGCTAATAAATATATCCAGATAACAAGGTTAATTCTTAATACACTTTTTTCTTTGATTATTTGATTTTTCATAGGAGTAAAGGCTTATTAAAGCCTCTACTTTTCGTCAAGATGTGAACAAAAATGCTTAAGTTTAATCCAAATTATTAGACCATTTAGGCTTATAATAGTTATAAGAATCTTGTGTGACACGGCGCTCTTCCTTGCCATCTACACTTATAACATAAAGTTGAAATTTACCTGTTCTATTACTTGTAAAAGCTACGAACCGACCATCGGGAGAAAACGTTGGATCTTCATTGCTGGCTCGGCTTCCATTAGCTTTGTAGGCGGTAGTTAAACGTCGTAAATCCGAACCATCGCTATTCATAATAAAGATATCAAAATATTTTCCGATCTGACTAGCGAACGCAATTTTCTGACCATCAGGCGACCAAGAAGGACTAGAATTATATTTACCATCTTTTTCAAAAGTAAGACGTTTAACAGAGTCACCATTTACTGTCATTTTGTAAATAGCGGGATTGCCTCCACGATCAGATGAAAAAGCAATTTGTGATCCATCTTTAGAGAGTGCTGCTTCCACGTTCATTGCGCCTGATGGGCCATTTGTAAGACGTTTTACAATATCGCCAGAAAGATCTAATTTGTATATATCTGGTGATCCTCCTTGAGAAATCGTAAGATAAATATATTTGCCGTCAGGAGAGTAACTTCCACCAGAGTTCAAGCCATTTCGATTAGAAATAATCGTGCGTTTGTTAGTCGATAAATTATGTTCAAAAAGAGTTAGATTTTGCTGGGCAGATTTAACTTTTCTAGTATAGATTGAGTAAAGTAACTTTTTTCCATCAGGTGACCAATTTGGAGAAATAGCTATGCTTCTATCGCGAGTAATAATATCTTGATCAGTTCCATCCCAATTCATGGTAATAACTTCTTTGTGGCCCGATCGATCTGTTGTGGCAACGATTTTAGATAAAAATGAGCCGCGTTGCCCGGTTAAAGCTTCTAAAACATCATTGGCTAAAGTGTGACCAATTTGAGTTGTTTGATTTGATTTGCCTTTATACTTTTTGCCGACAACGGTTTTTCCTTCATTGACTTGATAAAGATACATTTCTACGTTGATTTCATCACCTATGATGCTGAACGATGAGCGTATTAAAAATTCGGCACTAATAGCTTTCCATTTATCAAAAGTAAAGCCTGTTGGCTCAATAGCTTTTGATTTGATGGATATTTTACTTGTGTCCTCGAGAAATGCCTCCGGAGAAATCATGTTGAAATAAGTGGAAAGCTCAAGATCTTTTTTAGCTACAGTGTGGATTTCACTGGCGAGTTTAATGTGGTTGCTGTTTTTAGAAGAGTTTGTTTGATTCATTGCCGGAAATGCAAGATTACTTTTTTTGGATTGAGCCTCGCCTATTTTGATATAGGCCTGTTGTGCTGATGCATGTGCACCATACACAGTTATAAGAGCAGTTAACGTCATTAAATATTTTTGTACGACATTAAAAAGTTTCATAAATCACATCCTTTGTTATTCAGGAAAACCAATTAAAACACCATCTTCTTTGTAAACTTCAGTAAATTTTTCTGGAACTTTAGGAAACGGAGCGGATTTATCTACAGCCTGTAAGCAGTACTCGTCGTATGTAGGATTTCCTGAAGATTGCATTATCTTGCGAGCCGCTATATTTCCGCTAGGATCAATTTTAACGAGTATTTTTGTTTTTAAATTTTTTCCAATGAGCCACTGAGGTAATTGCCAATGATTTTTTATGACAGCATCCAGTTGCAAAAGATAATTATCAGACTGTATTTTATCTAAGCCTGTTAAAGCCGTACCCTTTGAAATAACTCGTCCTTTTATAGGCTGTGGAGGCGTATTTTGTTGGGCTTTTTCTTTTGTTACTTGCTCACGAATTTTTTCTATTGCAGATAATTTCTTTAGTTTTTCTAAAGCCTCTTTTTGTTTTTGTTTGTTTTTATTTAAATTAACAGAGTCGGCTTCAGCTTTTGAGGGTTTTGACTCCGCTTTTTGAGGTGGTGCAGGCTCAGGCTTAACTTCTTGTTTAGGGGATGGTTCTTCTTTTGGCGTGGGTTCATTTTTTTTAGATTCTTGTGGTTTTTCAACTGGAGGAGGAAGAGTGTTGTATTTTTCTGGAAGGCCCACCATATCAACGCGAATCGCATGAGATAAAAGAGTTTCATTTTTTGAAAAGAAAGACACTTTGACTATCATAAAAACAATCAAAGCGACATGCATACAAAATGAAATGAATAAACCCTTATTTAAGTTCAAAAACATTACTCCTTAGGAATCGTAATAAGGCTTAAATTAAATATACCAGCTGCACGTGCCTCGCCCATAACTTCTGCAACAACTCCGTAATCTACTTTCCTATCAGCCTGAATGTAAATTTGCTTATTCTTTTTATTTTCAAAGATGGCTTGTAGTTTTGCTTTAAGTGAATTCATCGGAACTGTCGTTCCAGCTATTTTGATTTTCCCTGCTGAATCCACTGTAAGAATGAAAGGCTCATCATTAAGCTCAACCCCAGCAGATGATGTTTTAGGAAGGTTGACATCGATTCCTTGTTGCATCATTGGTGCTGTTACCATGAAAATAATTAATAACACCAACATAACATCTACAAAAGGCGTCACGTTGATTTCACTCATAGCCATTTTTGAGTTTTTTGATGTCGATGTTTCCATTGCCATATTAAATCCTAAACTCCAAAGAAATTACGTTTAACGATGTTCAAGAAGTCAGAGCTGAAGTTATTAAGTTGAATTTCTTCTTTTTTGATTTCTGTAATAAAATGGTTATAAATGATAACCGCTGGAATAGCTGCAGCAAGACCAATCGCAGTCGTAATAAGCGCTTCAGAAATACCTGGGGCTACCGCAGCTAAGCTTGCAGATCCAGTTAAAGCAATTTTTTGGAAGGCGTTCATGATACCCCAAACTGTTCCGAATAAACCAATAAACGGGCCTGTTGATCCTGTAGAAGCTAAGAGCGTTAGTTTAGATTCCAATTCCGACATTTCAATTTCTATTGCTTTTCGCATAGAACGCTCAAGGTTGTCTAATCCTGCTAATAGAGGCGGCTCATTTTCACTGTTTAAATTTTTATTAAGCATTGGTGATTCTGCAATCTTTTGCATTTCAGTGTAAGCAGCTTTAAACACGCGTGCGTGTGACGAATTTTTAAAGCCATCAATTTTAGTAAACAGCTCGTCAAGTGAACTCGATTTCCAAAAAAGATTATCAAATACTGTATTAGCTGCTTTTACAGCTTTTAACTGCTGGTACTTGGTCCAGGCAATTCCCCAACATAAAACTGATAAACTAATTAAGATTAAGATTACAAGCTGAACCGCAAAGCTTGCTTGGAGTATAGATTCGAAAGCTCCAAGTTTGACTGCGACATTTGTCGAGGTCTGAGGGTCGGCAGCAAAAGTTTCAAGACTTAAAAACAATGATACAATATTTATAAAGAGTAGATTTATTTTTTTCATGGAGTCATTTTAGTGAAAATCAAAGCTTCGCGCAACTTTAATTGCCAGTATTTTTTGAAATTGATTTCATTATTCAGTCTTTCGTTTTTTTTGATTCAGTGTGTTCATAAAAATGAACAAGACCTTAATAAAAATACAGATCAACCTGTCATCTCAAGAGAGCCAGCAACTAACAAATCGTCATTTCCAGTTTTTGAGGTATGCTCATCAGAAAAAAAATTGTATTTAGAACAACAAATTTTGAAAATGCCAAAAGACTATTACACAGACCACGAAAAAGACTGGGACAAAAAAATACCTATTCAATGCATTCAGTTTGCTCAAAAAAACTTTCAAGGAAGTTACGCTTACTGTGAAAACGAAGAGAGTAAGCTTAAGATAGGTTACATACGACCCTGTTTAAGTGAAGCTTATACGCGCCTAACTTATAATGCATATCATGATGTAAAAAACTGTTTTAATTTAGACCCTAGAAGTTCATTTTTGCAGATCATGATAGAAAGTGGTTTTCATGTAAATGCCATAAATCGCACAGGTTATGATGCAGGAGTAAGTCAATTTACTAAAAACGGGATGCAAAGAGTTTTAGAACGTGATTTAGTCGAAAAAACTAGGCGCATTTTACTCGAAAGCTCCAATCCAAGTTGTCAGCGAATAGCAAGTGTAGTCGGAAAGCTTGATGTTGACTCTTTTACCGTAGATAAGAGATGTTCGATGATAGCATTACCGCAAAATCCATACCGTGGTTTTTTAATGCATTATTTGCATTCATTAAGAGATCAAATTTTCTTTAAGCAAAAGCTTGTAGAGATACGTCCAGAAATAGAATCTATTTTAACTCCACAAATGATCGAGCAGTTTGTCTATTTTGCTTATAATCGGGGTATTACGGGAACGCTACGTTTGATCGATGGATATTATAAAAATAGAAAAGCCTCTGGACAAAAAGTGCAAGCATCAGATTTTGTGTTATGGCAAAATTTATCAGATGTGCGAGCTATCATGAAACGAGAGCCTGCTACGCGAAAATTGCTTAAAACGAGAAAAATAAAAAAATTAACTTTTCCTGAGTACGCGGTTATACAAAATCAATCCTATATGGCTAATATGTCAGAAGCCCGAGACTTCGTTCGAAGACATTTGAAGAATCAGTGTGTGGATTGATGAGTTATTTTAAATTTTAAAAATGGCTCTCTAACTTTGAGTAGGGGGCCGCAAAAAGTGTTACATTAAGAAAGTGTCAAAAGATTGTCCATCTTGGAATCTTCTGGTTTGATTTTTTAACTACAAAAACTTCAACCCTGAG
>JBKBTW010000132.1:0-7937 GCA_046291245.1 Pseudobdellovibrio sp.
ACTTTTTAAAAGGAAACCTAACGGAGCATAAAGATACAAAGTTAGTTCAATGGCTAAAAAATAAAGATAGATCATTATTAAATTGGGCTTTATCTCATCATAAAATAGTTATTGGTTCGACTCTGATGCTGCTTTTTTTTGCTTTAGCTTTAATTCCTTTCATGGGACGTGATTTTTTACCTAAATTTAATGAAGGCACAGCCATGATTACACTCATAGCTCCACCTGGAACAAGTTTAGCAGAGTCAAATAAACTTGGATTAGAGGCTGAATCTATCCTTATGAACACACCTGAGATAAAATCAGTTTCTCGCAGAACAGGTCGCGCTGAACTTGATGAACATGCTTCTGGTGTAAATGTAAGTGAAATTGATGTCGATTTTAAAAACACAAAAGAACTACCCAATGCTCGTAATCGTGACATCGTTCTTGATGAAATTAGAAAGACTCTTAAAAAAAGATTTCCTTCCATCGGCATCAATGTAGGCCAACCTATATCACATCTCATTGACCATATGCTTTCTGGTGTCAACGCAGCTCTAGCTATAAAAATATTTGGGCCTGATTTGACAACATTAACGGAAAAAGCTGTAGAGCTTGAAACTTTGATAAAAAATACTCCAGGGTTAGTCGATCTTAAAATCGAACAACAAGGTTTAATTCCGCAAATTAAAATTCATGTTTTGAGAGAAGAAGCCGCTAAGTATGGATTAAGCGCTGGAGAAATCACTAAACTTTTAGAAGGTGCATTCAATGGCGAAGTCGTAGCCCAAATTAACGAAGACAATCGTTTATATGATGTCTTTTTCCAGTTTGACGCGAATTCACGCTCAACTATGGAAAAAATGATGTCTACGGTTATTAAAATTATGCCAAGTGGTCAAAAAGTATTCGTACAAGATGTGGCTGATGTTTACGAAGCCAGTGGGCCTAATGAAATCAATCGCGAAAATAGTCAAAGAAGGATTGTTATCAGCGGCAACGTGAGCCAGCGAGATCTAGGAAGTTTAGTTAAAGAAATCCAAACAAAAATAGCTTCTGATCTTAAACTTCCTGAAGGGTACTATATCGTTTATGGTGGTCAATTCGAAAGCCAACAATCTGCGACCAAGAACATTTTAATGTTTGGAATAATTTCAATTTTAGGTATTGCTGCAGTATTATTCAGTCACTTCAAATCTAGAACAATTATGTTACAAATTATGAGTACAATACCTTTAGCTTTTATCGGTGGAATTATTTTACTTTTTGTTACAGATAGATCAATTACAGTCGCAAGTCTTGTTGGGTTCATAACTTTATGTGGCGTTGCAAGTCGTAACGGCATCATGATGGTCTCACATTACCTTCACATTATGAAATACGAGGGAGAAACCTTCAGCAAAGAAATGATCATACGAGGATCACAAGAAAGACTTGTTCCTGTTATGATGACAGCCTTTGTCGCATCACTTGCTTTGCTTCCTTTGGTTTTTGCTAAAGGTCAGCCTGGTAGCGAGGTTTTACATCCTGTAGCTGTGGTTATCGTAGGCGGCCTGATAACCTCAACCTTACTCGATATCCTTATTACACCAACGCTTTTTTACAAATACGGTAAACAAGCTGCACACGATTACATTCAAGAAAAAAATAAAACAGAACAATTACAATAAAAGGAGATTTTATGAAGAAACTTATCACAACTTTATCCATCATCACTGCATTTTTAACTGCTACTACAACTTTAAAAGCTCATGAGGGTCATGATCATGATGCCCCAAAAACTGTAACAGCTCCTAAGGGAGGTACAATTAAGTACATTGATGGTCTTTATGCAGAGTCAGTTAGTAAGGGAACTCATTTAATAATATACTTTTATGATGAAGATATGAAACCTCTGGAGGCTTCAAAACTGTCTGTTACGATGGAAGCTGAAATTCCCCGTAAAAAACAAAAAGAAAAACTAAAAATATCCATAAAAGATAATGCTGCTGAAGCTCAGTTCGATGCCAAAGGTGCTCATCGCTATATATTACATTTAACAGTAAAAGTACCTGCCACAAAAGATACTGACACTGTGAGCTTTAACATAGAACCAAAAAAATAAAGAAGGCTTTATGATTAATAATAAAATACTGATTTTTTTATCGATTTTAAATCTTCATCTCGCAGGAAATGCAATATCTATTACGAGTAAAGATTTAAAATCGATGGTGGAAAATAAAAATCTTAATGTAGCAGCCTCCAAACTAGAACTAGAAGCTGCTCAGAGTCGCACAGGATCACTTGTAAGGTCTTTTCTGCCTTCAATTGAAGTTTATGGAAGTCATGAGTCTTTTAAAAAAGGCCCTGCGGACAAAAAAACTGAACCTGCTTACGGAGCTGAAGCTAAAATAAATATATACAACGGCGGAGCAGATCTTAAAGAAAATAAAGTTCGTCATCTGGAGCTGGAAAAGAAGAAGTTCGAATATTCAAAATCCTTAGCCTCTGAGCTTGAAAAAACACGCACAACTTATTGGAACATTCTTTATCTCAGGGATAAAGTAGATCTCTTAAAAAGCTCTATTGAAATTAACAGCAGAAATTTAAAATCCGCTGACGTTCGAATAAAAAATGGCGTAGCCACAGAATCAGATCGGGCTGAGTTCGAGATGCAAGATGTACTCTTAAAAAGTGATTTATCTGCAGCTGAGGTTAAACTTGAATCGCACAAACAAAACTTACGTCTTTATTTAGGTCTTAATGAAAACGAAGAGCTTAATTTAGAGGAAAAATTAGCGCATGAACATGATTTTGAAAATATTCTAAAACATGACCATGCTGATCATAATTTTCTGTATAAACAAGATGAGATTACAAGCGAACAAGCCTCTCTGAAAGCTGAAGTAAACCAAAACAGTTGGCAACCTAAGCTAGAAGCCTTTGCTAGTTTTAACCAATATAATCAGCGAGATATAGAGCTTCCCGCAGCTCGCGACCGTAAAGAAAATGTCATCGGGCTAAGAGCTACTATGAGTTTATCTCAAGGATTTGAGTCTCAATTTGAAGCATCAGCTCTCAAAAAAGAGGCTTTTGCTCTAAAGCAGCGTGCAAATATCAAAAAAATAGAAACAGAAAACGATATGCACAACCAAATAAATGAACTTAAACAGCTACATAACCAAGTTCACGATGCCGAAGAGAACATTAAGCGCTCTCAAAAGTACTACAGCATGACACTTTCAGATTATTCTCGTGGGGTAAAAAACTCACCAGATGTTTTAGGTGCTTCTGAAAAGCTTTATGGTTCTAAACAGAGATATATCGAGATCATTCGTGATTTTCAAATTAATAAATCACGAATTCTTTCTCAAATTGGAAAATAAGGAGGGCTTATAAAAAAAATAAATATCTTAATCGCAGCTTTACTCATGATGGCCTTTATATCTGGATGCACTACAACAAATACAGTCTCTATTAATAACTACAGCGAGGCCCATCACAAATCTCCTCGCTACGATAAAAATCCCTTTTAAAGGAATTTTTATTTTTGCTCTTTTAAACGCGCAAAAAAAGAACTTCCGAAGCAGGCTATGATAATAAATATCATAGCCGCTATTTGATTTGATTCGAGTTTTTCTTTTAAAAAAATTAACCCCGTCGTTGTCGCTATCACAGGTTCAAAACTCATTAAAACACCAAACGTTTTTTCAGGAATTTTCTCCATCGCTTTCATTTCAAGAGTATAGGGTACAGCACTTGATAAAACTGCTATCAGCACTCCCGATACCCAATACTGGGGAAGGATAATTTGCGAAAAATTAAAAATGAGTCCCGCTGTTAAAGCCACTAACCCAGCCCAGCACATACCAACGCTTGAGTTAAGCATTGTAGGATAATTTTTAGTTACGACTAATTTTCCAAAAATTATGTAACACCCCCAGAAAAATCCAGCAATCAAAGCATACAATATACCTAGAAAATTTACGTGAGGGCCGCTCACATTTTCTTGATTAAAAAATAATACGCTCAAGCCTACAGCGGCTAACCCTACCCATAAAAAATCTCGAACTTTACGCGAATAGAAAATAGCGACCTCCAAAGGCCCAATAAATTCTAGTGAAACGGCTAAACCCAGAGGTATTTTTTCTAAAGCAAAGTAAAAAAATACGTTCATCAGCCCTAAAGATAAGCCATATAAAAATAAATTCTTACTGTGTGAAAAATCCAATATAATTTTTTTAAAAATATTTTTATTTTTAATGGGATTAGCTATAAGCAATAAAATGAGAGCCGAAAAGCACACACGCAGCGCTGTTGTTCCCGCCGCGCCTAAAACTGGAAATAATTGTTTAGCTATGGAAGCTCCAAATTGAATCGAAATCATTCCAATAGCTAAGTATATATATGAAAGTATAATATTAACCTTCTTTAAGCTTTTGTGTGCTTTCTATAACGCATATTCAACAATTCAACCACAAAAGAAAATGCCATTGCAAAATAGATATAACCTTTAGATATGTGACCACCCATACCCTCAACAGTTAACATCACACCTATTAATAAAAGAAATGATAAAGCTAATATCTTAATAGTTGGATGACGATCAACAAATGAACTGATTGATTTTGCAGAAATTAACATAATCACCATAGAAATCAACATAGCCGCAACCATAATCGCTATTTGATTAGCCATACCTACAGCTGTGATAACTGAATCTAAAGAAAATACTATATCTAAAACAATGATTTGTGCCAAAATGGATGAAGGATTGGCATATTTTTTTAAAACTGAACCACTTCTTGTGTCTTCCTTGTGGTCTCCACTCTCAATCTTATGGTGAATCTCATATGTGGCTTTTGCTATTAAAAATAAACCTCCAAATAACAAAATAAGATCACGTCCAGAAAAAGATTTTGCAAAAACAGTTAACAACGGTTCCGTTAACCCCATAACCCAACTTAATGAAAATAAAAGTCCTAACCGAAACACAAGAGCTAAGATAATGCCCAGTGAACGAATTCTAGATTGCTTCTCAGGAGCTACTTTAGCGACTAGAATCGCAATAAAAATAATATTATCAATACCTAATACTGTTTCCATAGCTGTGAGTGTGAATAACGCTACAAGAGCCTCTGTTGTTAAAAATTGTTCCATATACTCCTTATTTATATACTCAACATACTTCGCATATGTGTAATCAACATACTCCGCATATGTGTACTCAACATACTCCGCATGTATATTATAACGGTTGGTTTAATGAGTGTAGAAAATCTAAAAACTTTACACAAGCTGATTGTAAGTTTTTTTTCCAATCATGCATTAAGTTCTGATCGGATGAGTCAGTTACGAATTTAAAACTGTGAAAAGGAATTTGATATTTTTTAGCCACTTGAGCGTAAGCTTTTACTTCCATATCCATAATATCGTAAGCCGAATGTATTTGCTTATCAATGAAGTCCGAGCTTCCGCAAATAGCGTGCGGTAAATCAGTTACAGTTGGAATATCTATTTTCGAGTTAATTAAAGAAACAATATCGCCACGCTGCAAACACGATTTAACTTCAAAAAAAGCACCTTGCTGATGTTTAAAGCTACCAGCCGTTCCTAAATTGATAATGCGGTCGGGTTTTAATTTAAGGATAGCTTCCGTTAAACAAGAGGATGCATTAATCAACCCAAGCCCCGTGTAAAAAACAGAAAATCCTGCTTTTTCAAGCACTCCACCCGACTCTTGCTCAAGAGCCATAACAATAAGCACATTTTCTTCAGGAAATCTTAAAAATTGATTTAATTTTACATCTAACTGCATACCAGTGATTGCCTCTTTGTCACAATATAGTTATGACCGTTACATGACAAGTTTTATGGCTCAATATGAAACCCAAATCAATCATATTATCGAAATCTGCAAGAGATTACATCAACGAAATATGTTATCGGCAGCAGATGGAAATATCAGCTTTCGCATCTCTAACGAACTCATCCTAATCACTCCGAGTGGTATTGCTAAAGCCTTCATGAAGACCTCTGATATGGCAGCTCTTAACCTTAATGGCGACATTCTTTTTGGTCATCCGTCTTCCGAGCGCTTAATGCATCTTGAAGTCTTCAAACGCTGTCCAGAGGCTAAAGCCGTTGTGCATGCCCACCCTACAACAGCTATTGCGTGGTCTATTGCAAAACCAAACTTACAAAAACTGCCTTCAGATTGTTTATGTGAAGTTATTCTCGCAACAGGCGACATTCCTTTTGCAGACTATGCAAGACCGGGTACTCAAAATATGGGAGATGTTCTAAAACCTTTTCTTCCACAACATAGAGCTGTTATTTTACGACGTCATGGCGCTTTAACTTGGGGTTTAGATCTCGAGGAAGCCTATCGAGGAATGGAGCGCATCGAGAACTCTGCTCAAATTCTAGCTGAAGCAGAAAAACTTGGTGGTTTAAACCCCCTTCCCCAAGAAGAAATTAATTATCTTTATGAGTTAAGAAAAAAAATCGGAGACACTTTATTATGAACCAAATAACAAAAAAATCTCTTTCTTTAGAATTTAACGTATCACCCGATTTAAAATTCAGTACTTTAAAACTCCTTGATCAAACACTTTTACCTTATGAAGAAAAATGGCTTGATATCAAGACAACTGATCAAATGATTGAAGCTATTAAGCAATTAAGAGTACGCGGAGCCCCCTTGATTGGAGTATCGGCAAGTTTGCATTTAGCTCAAATGTCTCTCAAAAATATTTCTCAGCAAGAGCTTTTAAAAATTGCTCAAGATTTATATGAAGCTCGTCCTACTGCTGTTAATCTGATGAACTGTATTGATCGCATGAAAAAAACTATTGCAAACGATTTTAATCAAGAAAGTATTTTAAAAACTGCTCTCAATATTTTCGATGAAGATGTACTACTTTGCGAGAGAATAGCTGAGCATGGTGCGCAGTTAATTTCAGATGGAGATCAAATTTTGACCCACTGTAATACAGGAGGATTAGCCGCAGCTGGAATAGGAACAGCCTTAGGCATTATTTTAAAGGCGCATCAACAAGGTAAAAAAATCCATGTTTATGTTGATGAAACCCGTCCCTTACTACAAGGTGGCAGATTGACTGCATGGGAACTTCAAAAGCTTGGTATTCCTATGACTTTAATCGCTGATAATATGGCCGCTCATTTGATGTCCCTTGGTAAAATCACCAAAGCTTTTGTGGGCTCTGATCGAATTGCGCGAAATGGAGATTTTGCCAATAAAATTGGAACATACTCTGTTGCCGTAAATTGCAAGTACCATAATATCCCATTTTATGTTGCGGCTCCATTCACTACCGTAGATCCAGCTTGTCCTCATGGTAAAGCTATTCCGATCGAACAACGTAATCCTAAAGAGGTTTTAGGAGTAACCGGAAGCTTTGGTGAAACTTTATGGGCTCCAATCCAATCAAATGTTTATAATCCTTCATTCGACGTCACACCTGCTGAGTTAACAACAGGATGGGTTATGGACACTGGTGTTTTCAAACATCATGACATCGAAAACGGAATTTTTTCATAAGGATTATAATTTTATAAAATAAATTTGCTAGACGACGTGGAGATGATATTAACACAATGCGTACAGACAAACTCAAGATATGACATTTATGTCATATAAAACATACGCATATATTTTTTATTTAAAAGGAGAAACTTAACTATGTTATCAGTGATTGGCGGATCAGGTTTTGAAAAATTTGAAGAGTTTGAAACAGTAGAAAAAATTAAAATCGAAACTCCTTTTGGTGAGCACTCTTCCGGTTTAAAGAAAGTACGAGTAGAAGGAAATGAGTTTTTATTTTTATCTCGCCATGGCGAACATCACGAACTCTTACCAAGTGAAATTAATTTTAGAGCTAATATTTATGCTTTTAAAAAATTAGGCGCTAAGGCCATTGTCTCCTTCAGCGCTGTGGGCTCTTTGCAAAAAG
>JBKBTW010000133.1:0-7929 GCA_046291245.1 Pseudobdellovibrio sp.
CGTTGCTTGATAAATCACCAAATGATATCGATTTAACAACAGATGCTACAGACGAAGAGATTTTGAGTTTATTTCCCGAGGCTATTTTAGCGGGGCAGGTTTTCGGCGTTTATAAGATTCCTTTTAAAAGACATCAGACCCAAGACACGGTTATTGTAGATTTAACAGTTTTTAGAAAAGAAGACGAGTACATAGATGGAAGAAGGCCTCTTAAAGTTGAGCGCTCAACGCCTGAAGAAGATGCACGGCGCAGAGATTTTACAATGAACTCGTTATTTTATGATTTGAAAAACAGATGCGTAATTGATTATTGTTTAGGAATTTCAGATATTAACGATAGAATATTAAAGTGTGTTGGTGATCCTGAAAAACGCTTTAAAGAGGATCATTTACGGTTATTACGTCTTATTCGGTTTAGTTTTCAACTGGGATTTAAAATAGAAGACAGCACCTATCAAGCTGCTTACAAGTTGGCTAATTTGATATCTACCGTGAGTGGAGAACGTATTCAGGATGAATTGAATAAATTAGTGAAATCCTTAGTACTAAGTTTTAAGGAATCAGAATATTTGTTATTTTGGCAAAATGATTTAACAAAAGAGATATTTAAAAGCTTAGGGTTTGAGTACAGAGTCTCGCAAAGTCATTTAGAGAGTCGCTTTAAAATAAGTTTTGATACCTATAAAGAGTATCAAATTTCATACAAAGATTTTTTTGTTCAAAGTTTATGGTTGGTTTTTGAAGAGGACTTTGAAAAAACTGAAAAGTTTTTAATTCAAATGAAGTTTTCAAAGAAAGAGATTATTTATTTAAATAAAATCAAGCAGATAAAAGAAAAACTTAATAATTTAAACAATAAAGAATACTCGTTGGCTGTACAGCTTTCTAAAGTGTCGGAGTTAAATGAAAAAGTACAGAGCCTCTATATATATAGTTATTTTGCCGAAGTAGGTTATTTTTCTGAGACTCTTATTGTAAAGGCCTTGAATTTAATTTCAGAGATTCCAGAACCCTTGCTGCAAGGGAGTGAGTTGGCTCAATTGGGATATCGTGCGGAAATAAAAGACATACTTGATCTCATTCGAGAGTTGCAATTTTGTAGAAAGCTGCAATCTAAAGATCAAGCGTTGGATTATGTAAATTCGACATTCAAAGATATTAAGTCTACTCAAAAACAATAAATTGAAAGTAACACTCAAAATTGTTAATGCAAAACGGTATAATAAGAGCTTGGTGTTTGTTAACGATTGTTGGCATTTTTTCAGTGAAATTTGCTTCAGGTCGAGCCATTCCTAAAGAAAAACCATTTGTATTCGCTTTAGTTTTGATTAAACCATAGATCATATTGCAAATTTCACCTACACCATCGATCACATCTGATGAGTTAGGATCGACTTTGTCGCCAAGCATAGTTTCTAAAATAGAAGCTACGGGTTCGCGATGAAAGTGTAATCTCACTTGAACAGGCTGTTCATTTTGCTTTAAGTCCATAAGAACTGATATTTGAGTTGGAGCATTCCAAGTATCGCTGAAAAAATGTGGTTTAAACTCGACGTTAAACGCACCCAGTTGAGCGATAGTGTCTTTGAGACCATTGCTGATATGATCAACAATTAGTTTTTCAAAGATAGGGTGTTTTATCGTAGAGACCTTTAATGCAACAGACATTTAGGCTGCCTTGTTGCTGAAATGTTTTTGATAAACTCTTTGTAGCTTTTCTTTTAGTGTAGCGGCATTAAAAGGCTTTACAACATATTCTGAAACGCCAGATTTAGCGGCTTCAATGATTTGTTCTTTTTCGCTTTCCGCTGTTACTAACATGAAAGGCACATCTTTAAAAGTAGGATTGGCTTTACATGTTTTTAAAAGCTCTAAGCCAGTCATATTTGGCATATTCCAATCAGATACAACGCATTGAAAAGGCTTATTCATGGATTGAGCTTGTTCAAGAGCTTGAAGTCCTTCTTTGCCATCGGCGGCTTCTTGAACATCTGTGTAGCCGAGTTCGTTTAAAACTTTTTTAACTACTTTTCGCATAGTCGCAAAATCATCAATAACTAGAAATCTTGTATTTGGGTCGAACATCTTAGAACTCCTTTTGGGATCTCATCGGTTAAAAAAATATGGTTTTGAAGCATTTTTTTTGTGTATTTTGTAAAAAAAACTTGTCTGTTTACACGTACGGTCTAGTTTTTTTAAAAATAAAGGTCTAAGGTATTGCGTTCTTATGAAAGTCTTGTCAGACTTAAATTCAGGTTGTTGTTGTTCATATTGGGATAAAAGTTGAGATAAGGAAATCGAGACTGTGTTTCAAGGTGACACAGAAGTCTCTCTTAAAAGAGGGATTTCTTTAAAAATTTAGAGTTAATAACAAAAAACAATTAAGCAGGAGGAGCAAGGATGCTCAGAGATATCTTAATTCAAAAGGGTCTTTCTAATCGCGAAGCGGAAGTTGCGGAGTTAGTATCAAAAGGACTTTCTAATAAGGAAGTCGCTAATCAACTTTTCGTTACAGAAAAAACAGTTAAATTTCATTTAACTAACATCTATAAAAAGATGAATGTTAAATCACGTGCTCAATTGATTGTTTGGTGCTTGCCACATCTTGGATTTGTTGAAAATGAAGTTAGAGCTGAGACGACTCAACCTGCTGGAGCAACGGCTTTTAACACGCAAGCAACTCAAACAATTCCTGCTGGTAATGCAACTATCACTTTGCCAGGTGGTGCTGCAGGTCGTACTAACGGAAACTCTGATTTAGGTGTTTAATTTCATCTTGTTGCTGAATAACTTTGATTCATAATTGCCGTAACGTCTATGCGTGCAGTTGTGAGTTTAACTAAATAAATTTCGATTAATTAAAAGGGTCATCAGTATTGATGACCCTTTTTTTATATGCTAATTTGAATTTCATACTGTGGGAGTAATAAATGTTAGATGCTAAGCCTGTCACTCGTTCTCAAGTCATTATGACTCAATTAGTTCTTCCTTCGCACACAAATTCAATAGGTTCTATATTTGGTGGCACGATTATGTCTTGGATTGATATTGCAGCTGCTATTGCAGGACAAAGACATTCTGGTAAAGAGGTTGTGACGGCATCTATAGATAAACTTGATTTTATAGCTCCTGTCAAAAAAGGTTGGGTTGTAAATTTAAAAGCATCTGTTAACTTCACATCGCGTACCTCAATGGAAGTCGGTGTTAGGGTGGATGCTGAAAATCCTAAGACTGGTGAAAGCTTTCATACGGCCTCAGCTTATTTAACATTTGTTGCTTTAGGCTCGGATGGTAAGCCTGCCTTAGTTCCAACCTTAATACTTGAAAGCGATGATGAGAGAAGGCGTTTTAATGACGCTCAAAAAAGGCGCGAGCTTCGGATTCAAAATCGTAAAAATACTTAGAACTTATTTCAAAGCTGTAAGAGCTTTGTTAATTCGTTATAGGTACCGTCTGTTATTCTTTCTGTTCTAGGATTTTAGCTATTTATTTTTGGCCTTAGGCATTGAAGTGCAAAGATTCTTAATAAGGATGTTTATCTTTTTATAAGTATCTAAATCAGCATTGGAATTCATTTCGTTGAGCTGTCTAGCAAGTGTGCATCCGTCAGAGCTTATTTTGTGTTCGAAGATAGCTTGTAGTGGTGTTAGCATTTCAAGATCCAAAGCCATTTGATTACCTTCAGGGGTAAGTTCGTCTCCTTCTAGGTTTGTGAATTCATCATACTTTTTATCAAGGCTGTTTTTTAAAATTGGATAGCGAGCTAAAAAGTCATTTTTACTCGATAATGTTGTCAGTAAAACATTATATTCATTTTCAAAGCTTGCATAAAGCTTTGTTAGATGGCTCGGCGTGCTTGCGTGAGAGATGGAAAAAATAATAAAAGTGAGGGATAAGATTAATTGTTTATACATGCGTGAGCCCCTGTTTGTTCGAATGCTGTTTTTTCAGCTTGAGGAAGTTTGCTAATAAGTGATTTTTGGCGAGAGTGAATTTCTGTAAGGTAGGCCGTTAAGTTTTTACCTTTGGATGCATACAGAGGTTTATTAATACTTTGGATGAAGTTTGCTGGTTTTAATCGAGAGAGTCTTCGGGCCGCTGCAACTCCTGCTGCAATACCACCTCTACCGTAGGAATTTAAAAGGGCAAGTTCTTTAGCCCTTTCAAGTTTAGGATCATTTTTGTGTGTGTGCATATAATTTTTAAGAGTTTTAGAAAGACTTTTTTCCCAGAGAGTAGTTAAGCCCACCATAGTATGAAGTATGTTTCGCTCTACGCCTTCTCCGTATTGTATGAAGCCACATTTATTGTTGTTAAGTACGGGCAATTTTTGCACATCTTTCTTAGCAATAGTTTTTGCTATGGCACACTCGTTAGATTGCGAAGAACCTATTTTTTTTAAAGTGTCTAATCCTCTGTGTTTTTGAGTTGTATCTTTAACAAAGATAGATGTGACTTGCCCTAGGCCTTGTCCACCGGTGTAAGAGTAGTTAGGTCTGAAGTGTGATTCTTGAGAGTACATTTCAAAGAGAGAAGACATTGTAATGGGCGCATCCGTAAGAGTTTTAATGCATTTGTGAAAATCTGTGATCACTGCATTTTGATACTGTAGTAAAGATGCTGTAATGCATGAGTTCGCTGGTCTTACAGTTTTTCCGCTTGGACAGTGTCGTTCGGCGCTACCTGACTTTGCGGATGCGGCAGCCTCGAGACATGCAAGTTTGATAGTGGGTTTTGGTAAAATATTGTTTCGTATAGCTTGTATGTTTTCAAATTTATAAGGAGAGATTCCTTCTAAACAGTCTTCTGTGCAATTTGGGTCAGTGTTGACGGGTGTAGGTAAAGTTGTAATGTTATATTTACTTAATAAAGATTTTGTTATGGCACTATTTTTTTTTGCACTTTCAAATTGTTGAATAAGGTGATTGTTGCCAGCTGAGCCAGTTAAACATTTTTCGTTCGCTGACGCTGCTTGGCTATAGACAAAAACTGCCGTCATAAAGAATGTTAATGAAAGTTTTGAAGAGCTAAAATTGCACGCATTTTTAAGAGACTTCTTATATTTAAATTTACCATATTGCATAGAAATAGTTTATAAGAAGTGTTTAAAAAGCTCTACTATTTAACTATAAAATCTCGCCATTTGTTTATTAAAGTCGGGGTCATTAACGCATAACAAACGGTTCCCTCTGTGGCAGACTCCTTTTTGGTGATCTTGGCCTCACGACTTAAGTCATAAATTTTAAATTCGTGCGAATGGGAAAAGTACAATTCAACTTCAGATTGCATTTCGTTGATTGAATCTGCCATGATTTTTTTAAGTTGTTCAAATCCTTGGCCTGTCAAGGCGCTTACAAATACGCGTGGAAACTGTTTAACTCTAAATTGGCGGTCGGCAGGGGCCACGTCAACTTTATTAAAGATATGAATAATTTTTTTATTTTCCCACTTAAATTCTTTAATTAAACCATCAACGACTTCGATTTGTCTTTCCATGTTGGGTGAAGATAAATCTATCACATGTAATAAGATATCGGCTTCAGCAGACTCTTCTAGAGTTGCCTTAAAGGCTTCAATCAATTGCGGTGGAAGTTTGCGAATAAAACCCACTGTATCGGTGACGACAGCGGGCGGGCCTTCATCCAAGAATACTTTGCGAGTTGTGGGATCGAGGGTTGCAAACACCATATTCTTTGCAAGAACTTGGGCTCCAGTTAAACGATTTAAAAGTGAGCTTTTTCCTGAATTTGTGTAACCAATAAGGGCAAAGCTTGGTACTTCATTTCGTCTTCGTGATTGTCTGTGCTGGGCTCTATGTTGTGACACCTCTTCAAGCTTTTTTTTAATTAGGGCCACTTTCTCTTTGGCTCTTCGTCTATCGTTTTCTAAAGCGGTTTCGCCAGGCCCTCTGGTACCACTACCACCACCTAAACGAGACAAAGAATCATGCCAAGCGCCAATCATACGCGGCATTTGATCTAATAATTGAGCGAGCTCGACTTGAAGTTTTCCTTCGTAGGTACGAGCTCTTTGTGCAAAAATGTCTAAAATAAGCTGTGATCTATCGATGACTCTCGCCCCGATATCATTTTGTAAGTTTCTTGATTGGATTCCTGAAAGTTGATGATCGACCACGACAATTTGAGCCCCTGATTCTAAAACCATTTCTTTGATTTCAGTCACTTTGCCAGAGCCAATTAAAGTGCTGGGATTCCATTGAGGTAAAACTTGGACTGTTGAACCGATGACTTCACCACCAGCAGCAGACACAAGTTCTTCGAGTTCACATAAGTTTTCTTTGATCTCAGAGAGGGGTTCTGTTTTTAAACCGACCCCAACCACGATAACTTTATCTTTTTCTTTAATACGTAGTTCAGTCAAATATTTTCACCTAGTGTTTTACTTGTCTACGATCTTTTATGATCTGAGCTTCAAGTGCAGTTAAAACCACAGAGCTGAAGATGGTGTCTTCAGTTGTTGTTCTTTGTAATACGTTAGCAGCTCTTCTTACGCCAAGCAAGAACGGACCTACAACTTCTACTTTTCCTAATTGCTGTAGGAGCTTGTAAGAGATATTAGCGCTTTCAAGATTAGGGAAAACTAAAATATTAGCCTCACCACCTAATTGTGAAAAAGGGAAAATCCTATTCTGAATCTCTACGTTCACAGCTGTATCGGCTTGCATATCCCCCTCAACAACAAGATCTGGGCGGAGTTCGCGCACGAGGTCAGCAGCTTTTCTCATTTTGGCTGGTGTACCCTCTGTGCCGCTAAAGTTAGAAAAACTTAGCATTGCAATTCGAGGTTTTTGGCCGAAATGCTCAGCTACAAATGCGGTTTGGATGGCAATCTGCGCTAACTGCTCAGCTGTAGGATTAGTGTTCACGGTGGTATCGGTTAAAAATAAAAGCTTATTTTCTGAAATAAGAATATTTAAACCAGCAGGAACATGATTTTTCGCCACACCTACAGTGTGTAAAATTGGTTTAACGGCTTGAGCATAGTTCGTTGTGGCGCCATTCACCATACCATCAGCATCGCCTTGATCAATCATCATTGAGGCGAAGTAGTTGACATCTAGCATAAGTCTTTCGGCTTCTCGGAAGTTCACGCCTTTACGTTGGCGTCTTTTGTAGAGCTCATTTACATAATGATTAAATTTAGGATGATCCTGCACGTTTTGTATTTCTATACCTGTCAGATCTATATCATGTTTTTTAGCTGTTGTGTGGATAGAGTCTGGATTTCCTAAAACGATAGGTTTACAAATTCGTTCATCAATAAGAGAGCGAATAGATTTCAAAATTTTTGAACTATTACCTTCAGGAAATACGATTTTAGGCAAATCTCCTTGGCGTTTTGCATTTTCATGAACTTGGTGTATAGCTGAGCGAATAAATATTTTTTGAGGCCCCTGAATAGCTTCAAGTTTATCATGATATTTATTCCAATCAGTTATTGGAATACGTGCGACACCTGTGTCCATAGCGGCTTTTGCCACAGCCGGAGCTACGCGCATTAGTACACGCGTATCAAATGGTTTCGGAATCAGGTACTCGCGGCCAAATTTAAATTTCTCCCCTCCGTAGCTTGCTGAAACGGTATCTGGAACTTCTTCACGGGCGAGTTTAGCTAAAGCATGGACAGCGGCTAATTTCATATCTTCGTTGATTTGAGTTGAACGCGTGTCTAAAGCGCCTCTGAAAATAGAAGGGAAGCCTAAGACGTTGTTGACTTGATTGGGATAGTCAGAGCGTCCAGTTGCAATAATAGCATCAGGGCGCGCTTCTCGAGCAGCGGCAGGGGTGATTTCAGGATCAGGATTTGCCATAGCAAAAATGATGGGATCTTTGGCCATCGTTTTAATCATCTCGCCCGTGACTGCGCCTGCAGCTGATAACCCTACAAAAACATCAGCTCCGTTGAGCG
>JBKBTW010000134.1:0-7844 GCA_046291245.1 Pseudobdellovibrio sp.
TGCAGAGTCAAAGAGATTACTACTCATCAAGTAAAGCAGTTCATAGCTATATACAGAACAGCAATCGTGAATTATTGAATGGGATATCGATTGACTGGATGGTTAGGGCACCAATCACATCAATATCCTTTTATGACGAGAACGGAAAACTCATAACTTCTACTTTTAGGGATGAAAAAAACGAAATCAGACATTTTGAATTTACAAGTGAAAAAATTTTGCTGAACGAAAAATACTTAAGAAGCCTGAAAGATAAAAATGATATTGGCTTTGTAGATACGAAGAAAAATAAGATTTCATTGATTCTTTTTTCTAAAATTTTAAATTCATCTCGTCATCATATTGGTTATCTAGAACAAGTTGTCGATTTAAACTCTTCGTTTTTAAATAAAATCAAAATCAAACTTAAAATTGACAGTTTTTTAGTGTCTGATTCTAAAGAAATAGTTGCATCGTCTCGAAAAGAATTTCAAAAAATAAATGTAAATCTCAAAAATTACACGAATGAACAATTTATTGAATACGAAACGAATGGTCAAAATTATGGTTTTATACTTTATCCTATCAATTGGGATAGGGCTAAATTCTATTTAGGGTTGGGTGCTGTTAAAAAGGACTCTCAAGCCATATTGAAAAATGTGAATATAGCCTTTGTCACGGTTGTGTCATTTGTATCTATATTTTTAATATTAACTATTTTAATTACAACAAATTGGTTTTTAAAACCGGTTGAGAAACTAATTAACGGTTTTAAATCTTTTGAGCGTAATGATCAGCTGATCCAGTTAAGGGTAACAAACAACACGGAAATCGGTTTGTTAACAGAGGCTTTTAATGAAATGAGCTATAAAATATTTCAAGCTCGTACAGATTTGAAAAAGAAAATTAAAGAGCTAGAAAAAACAAACTCCGAATTAATAGAAGCTCAAACTCAATTGGTGCACTCTGCTAAAATGACGAGTCTTGGTCAATTAGTCGCTGGTGTAGCTCATGAACTTAATAATCCAATAGGGTTTATATTTAGCAATATGACGCATTTAAAAGAGTATGCGGATAATTTATTTAATTTAATCGATTCAGTTCCTAACAATGTAGAGTTGCAAAAAAAGAAAAATGAAATTGATTATGAATTTATCAAAAAAGATTTGCCTCGGTTGATTAAGTCTTGTGAGGACGGAGCACAGAGAACAAGAGATATTGTCCTCGGGTTGAGAAATTTTTCTCGTTTAGAGGAGGCGCAACTCAAAGAAATTGATATTCATGAATCTATAGATACCACATTAGAGATCCTACAAGGTGAAATCAAAAATAGAGTTAAGATTCATAAACAGTATGAATCTGTACCTAAAGTGCTTTGTTATGCCTCTCAAATCAATCAAGTCATTATGAATATTTTAGCTAATGCTTTGCAAGCTATACAGGGGCCGGGCGAAGTTTGGATCACCACAACATCATTGCGTGCCGGAAACGATCAAGTAGGACGTGTGCAAATATCTATTCAAGATTCCGGTTCTGGCATGGACCCTCAAACTTTAGATAAAGTTTTTGAGCCATTTTTTACAACTAAAGGGATTGGCCAAGGCACTGGTCTAGGTTTAAGTATTTCTTATGGCATCATACAAAATCATGGCGGCGAGATTCAAGTCAGGTCACAAAAAGGTATCGGGACGGAGTTCATAATTATTATTCCTGTGACACCGCCTAAAAAGGCTTAAGTTTGTCTTAAAATATGTCGATACGTCTAGGTATGAAAGCTCTGAATAAATTCCTAAATATTATAATCGTTTTAGGTTGCATCGTGTTTGGTGGGGCTTTTTATTTTCTGAGTCAAAATAAGTCTTCATCTAAGATTCATCCAAAAGGGAGTTTAGGGACTGACCCTCAAGAGTTAGCTAATAAATACATGCAGGAAGTTCAAAAAGATCTCACTGTGCAAAACTTAAATGCGCAAAAGAGTTTAACGAATGTTCAAAAAGAAGACTTTGCCTCGCAAGGAAGTGTAAAAGAAACAGATCCTCGTACTATTTCTGTAGAACAGCAGATATGGAGAGATCCGCAGGCTGCTGAATCGAGCAAAACGATAGATCAGCGATTAGCTGATAAAATGCAAATGGTGCAAGTTGAAAAACAACAAGATACTTTAGACAAGCAAGAGTATATTAGACAGTTTAAAGAAAATGCTCGTAAGAATGGATATGAAATTAAAGTGAATGAAGACACTTTAGAAGTTATGGAAGTTAAGCCTATTCGCAATATTCAAATGAATGATTATGATTCTAATAGAAACTCATCTGATGAAGAGTATTAGTTCTACCTAAGGACAAGGTTATAATTTAAAAAATACTCTGATGTTCTTTAAAACTATAGTATTCTTCACTATTAAAAATAATATGATCTAAGATTGGTATTTCTAAAAGCTCACCACATTTTTTCAATTTACGCGTAGTTTTAATGTCTGTGTTAGAAGGCTCTAGGGAGTGGCTGACATGATTATGGGCTAAGATAATTGTAAACGAGTTGTGTGTTATTGCTTCCCTAAATAAATCACGTGGATGAATGGGGCAGTTGTTGAGAGTGCCTCTAGTTAGTAAACTGAGATTAAGTAACTTTAAATGATGGTTTAAATATATTCCCCAAAACTCTTCTACGTGAGGATTAAAGTGCTCTTTTAGAAGTTTGTGAGCGTCTTTGGCTGAGCAGATGGGGTTTGTGTTCGATTGTGAGTAGAGTTTTGTATCGTAGTTTTGATGATAGTGTGTGTGGGGAAGAGTCGTCATATATTGTTTTTATGCAACATTAGACCTAAGTAGTGTAATATTTGTTAGTTTGGCGCATCTGATTATCGAACATAAGATCGCTTTTCGTTTTAGTTAGGATATACTAAGATTCTTAAACAGAGGTTTGTTATGAAGAAAAATATATTGTTGTTAACTATATTAATGTTGATGTTTTCCTGTGCTCAAAAAGCTTTTGTAAAAGGTGATTATGAAGATCCAGAAAAACAAAATTTATTAAATGACCAGTGGTCGGAAACTGATATGCAAGTGGTGGTTAAAAATTTAACTGCATCAATGTTGGCTCACCCCGCGATTGCTAATGCCAAAACACCTCCAATAGTGATGTTTACAAAGCTGCAAAACAAGACAAGTGATCATATTGATATGCAAAGTATTGTGGATATGATGACAGTGGAGTTAAGCCAATCAGGTAAAATTGCATTTGTAAATAAACAAGCCCGAGAGGATGTGGCAGAAGAATACAACTATCAAAATTCTGGTATGGTCTCTGAAGAAACTAAAAAAACCGCTGGCGGTCAAATAGGTGCAGACTATATTGTAGATGGACGCTTAGATTCTATTACACAGACGGTTGATAAAGAAAAAACAGTTTATTACAAACTTACGCTTAATTTAACAAACCTAAAAACAAACATTATTGTATGGACTAATCATAAAGAAATTCGCAAAAAATTCAAAAAGAAAACTATTGGATTATAATCTGAAAGCTTAAATAGAGCGTGGTTTTAGAAAAAGAAAACCACATCTTGAAAAGATAAGAAAAATAAATCAAAAAAAGCCGGTTTTATCCGGCTTTTTTATTAATTAATTGTTGATTAAGTTATGATTGCTGCTTGGAAGAGGAAGATTTGGAGTTTCTTCTTCTTGGCTAGCACCTGGTAACACAGTTGCTTTCTCAGCCACAACTTTAGAAGTAGTATCTGTTGTGTTCAGGCGAGCAGCAGTGGCAACTCTATTTTCTAGATTTTGCTTGATATCATCTGTAGAAGCTCTTTCTACATTAACAGTAACAGCTGCTTGTTTAGTCATATAGTCGATAGGAAAAGCTCCTAATTTAGCTAAATAACTAGAAATGCTTCCGTTTCCGTGTTGAATGATTTCTCTCAATGTAAAAAGCGGTGCGTACTGAGATGCTTTTTTCTCAGATTCAAAAATAATCTGAGTCAACGTCGCAGCTGTGATATCGTTTTTAGTTTTATTGTCGATAACCATCACTTCTTCGTTAGAGCGGATCATCTTCGCAATATCATCTAGAGTTACATAGCAGCTTTGCTTAGTATCATAAAGCTTGCGATTTTGATAACGCTTGATAATTTTAACTTTTACGTTTGGTTTCGTTGTGTTCAAATTTTCCATTTGATTCATCACATGGCCTCCCATTTGCCCCTAGGCTTGAACTTGGTTTGGGCCCCATATACAAAGTAAACAAGATGAAGATTAAGCCCAAAACTAAAGCTTTTCGCCTATACTTTCGAAGGCAAGTTAGCCCTGCCGCCACTCCTTGTCAAGTAAGTCGACAGTTTTATCATTATTATAGGTTAAATTGAGGAGCTGAATTATGATGCGCAGCATTTTCGATATTGATAGCCAGATAATAAGATAATTATTTCCTTAATATAAACAGTATTTTACCTCATATTATCAACAGCATAAGTTTAATTTTAAAAAATATGATCAGATATTAATATTTCTATTTACAGGTCTAGATTTTCTTAAATATGCACAATTTATAAGCTTCAAGACTCTAGAGAGGAAGAAGAATGCGCCGATAAATTTAAGAGTAGGAGTTCGAATGAAGAATGCTCTTAAATTATTAGGATTAGTTGGTGTATGGGTTTTAAGTTCGTGTACGTCTTTACCCTATCCTTACTTTGATGCTTCGATGAATGATCATAATAGAGCTCCGGCATCGTTAGGAGTACCTCATACAGATTCTGAGAAAAATGGATTATTGCAGCGAATCGCACAACAGTCTGAGGCTGATTATTTATTTTTAAAGTCCGAGATTTTATCTTCTGAAGGACAATCCGATCAATCTATAGCGACACTACAATCAGCTTTGAAAGTAGATCCAAATTCAGTAGTTTTTATGCAAAAATTAGGAGTTGAGTATTATAAGCAAGGTAAAATTACAGATGCCGTGTACTGGGTTCAAAAAGCTTTAACTGAGGAACCAAAGAAAAAAGAGCTTTTATTATTATATGGATCAATGCTGATTGCTAAAAAAGATTTTGCAAAGGCTGAAGAAACTTATATTAAAATGACTAAGCTGTATCCAAAAGATGTAGAAGCCTACCTTTATTTAGGTGCTGTTGCCTCTGAGCAAAACCAACATAAAAAGGCATACACATATTTTACTAAAGTCATCAAATCTGGCACTTATGAGCCTGAGCATTTGCCATATTATTATCGAGCTCGCGCCATTATGGATGCCAAGGATAAAAAATTATACTCACAGGCGCAAACAGACCTTAAAAAATGTTTTGAGTTGAAACCTGAGTTTTTAGAAGCTGTACAGGTGTATGCAAATATATTAGAAAAATCGCAAGGCCGCGCTGCTGTGTTTAAGTTTTATATTCAATACCAAAAAGATTATGGTCCTATTTCTCGTTTAGCTGAAGTTTTATCTCAATATTATATAGAAAAAGATGATTATGATAATGCTTTTGAGCAATTAGAAATTTTAGAAGCTAATACGGATGATACTATTCAAGTTAAACTTAAAATGGCCCTTATTTTAATTGATAAAAAAATGTATGATAAAGCTGTCGTCAAGTTGCAAGAGCTCAACGCTATGGTTCCTGAATCTGATAAAGTAAAATACTATTTAGCCGCAGTTTATGAGGAGCTGAAACAAAACGACAAAGCTATAAAGGTTTACAATTCTATACCTGTAGTGAGTCATCACTATGATGATGCGAGATTAAGATCAGCTCTTCTTTTGAAGAACAATGAACAAAGAGATGAGGCTATTAAAACAGTAGAGATCGCTTTAGAACACAAAAAAAACAATTTACAATTGTATTTGATGCTAGCTCAACTGTGGGAAGAAAAAGAAGATTTCCATAAAGCGATAAATGTCTTGGTGAAAGCTGATAAAGAGTTTCCTAAAAACTCGCAGCTTCATTATTTGAAAGGCACATTGTTTGATAAATTAAACGATAAACAAAAAATGATGAGCTACATGCGTTTAGCCGTAGACTACGACGAGCAAAATTATCAAGCTATGAACTATGCAGCATACTCGTTATCTGAGATGAATTTAAATTTAGATGAAGCAGAAAAACTAGCTTTAAAAGCCTATGAGATTCAAAAAAATGATGCTTATATCATTGATACGTTAGGTTGGGTTTACTATAAAAAAGGACAGTTTCAACTCGCTTTAAAGTATCTGGAACTTGCGCATAAAATTTCACCCGAAGTTGGCCTTATAGCTGAACATCTTGGTGATGTTTATCTTAAACTTAATAAAGAAAGCAAAGCTCGTAGCGCTTATTTGCGCGCGCGCCAAGATGAAAAAGATACTGAACGTATAAAAGCCTTAGATGGTAAAATTACTTCTATTGAGCAAGCTCGTCAGAGATCTCCGGCATCTGTAGAATCTTTGTACCCATAATGTGAACGAGAATATAACTTGCAACGAGAGCATACTCTACAGTTAAAAACTGTAGAGCTAACAACATAACTGTAAAAGCTAAATTAAGTTTTAGAAAATAAAATTTTCTGATTTTAAGTTTGTTGATAGCATCTATATATAAGGGATAAAGCTTTCTATTCTCGCTATAGTCTTTAAAAAAAGACAATCCAAATAAAATAAGCATAAAGGAAATGATAAAGTTCAAAGTGAGAGCTAGAAGTGTAATTTTAATATTAATGGCCTTCATGTAAATAAATAAAAATGACGTAACAGCTCCTAAAAAGAAGAAAATAGGCACTAGGCTTAGTGAGTGAACAAGGCTTGCAATCTGGATTTTTTTTGTCAGGGGTTGTTTCCATAAATATATAGCCATTTGATGCCATAAAAAAATCACTAAGAGTGATCCTAAGGGAATCTGGGCGTAATTTAGCATTAAAAAAATTAAAACAAAGAAAAAATAGTGTGTTAATTTCAAATCTCTCATCTATGATGAGTATATATGTGTATAAATAAATTAACAAAGATTGTTTTTAAAGCTTGTTTAATAGCTCAAATGTTATTTGTCTTTACATTAGTGGGATGTGTCTCAGCTCAAAAATCGGCAGTGAGTGATGAAATCAAGTATGCTGAGACAAAAGCTTTGATTGAAGATAAAAGCAAAGATGACTCAAATAGTGCTTCTATTGATGTGTTTTATCATGAAGATGGATCTATTAGGCTGGAAATAACAGCTTTGTTAGGGTACAGAGTTGGAAGTTTACTCATGACTAAAACTCAGTTAAACTATATACTTTACCCACGAAAAATATTTGTTGAGGGGCCTTTGACATCTAAAACATTATATCCTGTATTTAAACAAAATGTTGATCCAAAGCTTTTATGGGCGATTGTTTTTAATAAGGATATTCGTAATTTTGGATTTAACTGCAAAAATACGTTTGAGGGGTATTTCTGTCAGGGAAATGGAAAAGTACCTGATCTCAATGAGAGCACGACAATCTTGATAGAGCCTGTATCTGGCCAGAATAGTGAAGGTCACTTAGATCCTTTAAAAAAGATTACCATTAATAATCCTAATTTGCGCTTTGTATGGCTTTTTAAAGCTATAAAGAAACATAATAAGTCTTATAACGAGACTTTTGTCCTAAAAGTACCAGAAGATTATCGATTAATTACTATAAAATAAATTTACTTCGCTAACCGATTCAATAAGAGGCATAATCTAAGTAAGAAGCATCCTTCACCCTAGCCTTTAGCCGTTAGGATGAGATCACCAACTTATGGAGGAGAGAATATGTCATCTTCTGTTAACTTCAGATCACTTGTTGAAAAATGGCAACAATCTAATAACAGCTCGGCTCAACACTGGAGTGGGACTTTTCAAGAGTATCTTGAATTGGTTAAGAAAA
>JBKBTW010000258.1:0-1223 GCA_046291245.1 Pseudobdellovibrio sp.
GACATGTGCTTCACCTGTCAAAATGACACAACGAATCGAACGATCTTTTTCGATTTTTTTTGCAGTGGAAACAAGTTCTTTTAATAATGCAAAACTCATTGCATTACGTTTGTCTGGGCGGTTTAGATAAACCGTTGCAATTCCGTTGTTTTTCTCAATACGTAAAAGCGACATTTGCTTAACTCTTATTGTGTGCGATAAGTCAGCATAGCATGAGTCCCAGAGTGGAAACATGACACAACAGTCACGCTAAATTTCATTTTTTATAAAATCTTTAAAGCTATTTCAAGATGGAAGATACTTCTTAATTTCTTGTTCTAATCTCTCATGAAATTGTTCCAATGTCATATGATTGAACGAATTATTTCGATGTACATAAGGTAAAGCCTCTTCAACCAATTGATCATATAAGGAATCATTGAGATATTTAGCTAGCACTAAACGAGATATAACATTCAAGCCTTTAATATATCCTTTCTCATTACCATGATTAATCCATTGATTAAATGTATGTAAGTCTTTCTGCTGTTCCGCACTATATATTAAATATTCCTGCAACTGCTGCATCACAGATTGAAGCTGTGATGCTTGTGTAAAACGGCTAGGTCTCGCTTTTTTTTCAAGATGCTCAGGAAAATATTGAAAAATATATTCATTAATACTATGCTCTCTTAAAAACCTGAGATTCAGAGATTCAGAGATTTTAATATTAGTTTTAAATGAAAAAGTATTAATCTCAAATCTTCCTACCAAAACTCCTATCTCCTCCTCTATATTTAATGATAATCTTCTAATTATTTTGAACCGATCTTCCTTTACAAAAGGTATAGGTAAAGCATTCTTACACAACCACTTATTAACAACCTCATAAAGCTGATCTGCATTTAATGGTAATACTTTGAATTGCTCAAGTTGTGCATAAGTTATAGGTTTTATATCCTGTAACATATGCTCAATCTGTTGTTGATTTGGAAATATATGATCATGGCTAAAAAAAATTAGGTGCCTTGCGTCATATGCCACGAGATCATATTTTCTTAATGTTTCTACCAATATTTTATATAAATAACGGCTATCATCTATCATATCTGCATCAACAGATAGTACATTATAAGTATAGTTAGATAAATGCTGTGCATTTCCCCAAAACTCTATAATTTTCTCATTAAAGTTATCGGATAGTTCTGGATTATTAACAATACTGGCTACTTCTATCAGCCATT
>JBKBTW010000135.1:0-7685 GCA_046291245.1 Pseudobdellovibrio sp.
TGGATCAGGTTTTAATCAACGCTTTAGATATTAAAAATCCTAAAGAATTATTTAAAACACAGTCTGAGCGTGAGTTTGGAATCAAAGCCAACTATACAGGACAACACGTACACACAACTCATTAGTCATTGATTAAGACTTAGTTTCTCTTTCATTTTTTATGCGGGAACTAAGTCTTCTTTCTCTCTAAGTTCCTTGTGTTAAATTTAAGCGCATTTTGCATAATGTTTACAGAAAAAGCAAATTGCGTTTTTTTATTTTAAATATCTTAAAATGCGCGTAAATATTGAATTTTATTAATTCTTTACACCATTGTATTGTTTAAATTTTAAAAATATGAGCTGCATGATGTAATCATATTGACCCTATCTTACAAAATCTGTATTTTTGTTTTCTTCAAACGTAAGGATAGATTTAGAAATGAACGCAGATCGTATATACGAACTTAGCAAGCTTTACTGTGATCGCGGCGATTACGACTTGGCTTTACCAAACTTAATTGATGCTTCAAATGCTTATTTAGCTGATAAAAACTTTGAAATGTACTTAAAATCAGTCCAACTTATTTTACGTATATACGCAGAAAAAGAAGAATATGAACAACTCTCAGCATATAAAGAAAAACTTCACGACATTGTTATCAGAGAAAATATTCAACTCACTTCACGCGTGTATTATGTTTTCGGGATTGCGGCTGTTTATAAAGGCCAAGTCGAAAATGGTTTAGAGTACTTTAAAATCGCACTAGACCACGCCTTGAAGTCAGATAACAAAGAAGATATTTGCTATGCTATATTAGGCATTGCTGTTAGCTACAGACATGCCAAACGTTATGAAGAAGCTTTAAAAGAAATATATAATTTAAATATTTTTATGCAATTCATAGACAATCTAGACATTAAAGTGGCTGTGTTATCTGCTAATGCAAATATTTTATATGATTTAAAAAAATACAATCAAGCTTTAGATGTTTTTTGGCAAGCTTATGAAACAACTAAGGCTTCTAAAAATATGTCCGTGTCTATGAGTATCCTTGGTAACATCGGCATCTGTCTCTATGAACTTGGACAAAAAGAAGCAGCAAAAATTTATTTTGATCTCGTGCTGAAAAGTCTCGACCTAAATAATGGCAAAAAAATGCTTCTTCGACTCAAGCCATATATTGACTCATATATTTATCAAGAAACTGAAGGTTTTGATTTGAGTTTTGACTTTGACAATCATATCGTAAAAGAAAAGCAATTAGGACAGATTGATTTTAAAAACCAGTTTATCTTGTTAGATTTATTAAAGCTTTTTATCTCCAAACAAGGAGAAGTTTTTTCTAAAGAGTTTCTTGTCGAACAAATCTGGAAACAAGATTATAATCCTGAAGTCCATGATAACAAAATTTATGTCACAATAAAACGCCTACGGAAAATGATAGAGCCTGACTATGATCGTCCTAAATATATTTTTAGATCTAAAAATGGTTATTTTTTAAATAAGTCCATTAAGATAAACAACCAAATCACTCAAGAGGGGAGAATTTAGTGAAAAGGTTTCTTATATTATTAATAATGATGATTTCAATATCAACTCACGCAGTGACCAATAAATGCGGTCTTAATTTGCAAGGGGGTATAGATACATTTCCTTGGTCTTTAGCTCAACCATTCCCATGGGACTTTGTGCAAGGCTTATGGCAAATAAATGACAATACGAATGATATTATTCGTGTACGTGTTGTCCGCTCAGATGAAAACACTAAGCATCTTAAAATAGATATCTTATCTCGTTTAGAGTGTGGCGCAATTATGCGTGGCAAAGGTATCATTACGGCATCTGAGAAGAACGTTGTAAGAATTCTTTTAACTAATAGAGAAGGATCGAACGCCATGATGAAATTAGCGTTCTTTAATCCACAAGATTTGAAAGCAACTTCTGGCATGACGTGTGATTCTCAAGTTTTAGCAGCGTCTTTAATTAATATCGACGAACATGCGAAACCTTTTCAGGCAGCTCAGTTTGAAAATACGAACATGGTCCTTAAAAAGGTCACTTCATCTTTAGATTTTTACTGCCGCAAAAGATAGTTTTGTAACTCAGTTTAAACTAAATATTTGTGTAATTTGCCAAATAAAAAGGGGATGTCTTAAACATCCTCTTTTTATTTTGTGGTATCATATGCGCACTCATGCAATTTTTCAAATCTACAGGAGCTATCTTTTTATTAATTCAGTCGGCATCGCATTTGCTTCATGTTTATAAAGACTTGAAAATAAGGAGACTCATAATGAGACTATTATCTTTTTTTGTAGCGTTAATTTTTATAAGCATCAATTTACATGCTGTAGAGCCAGAGTCGTTTCAAATTGATACACTTGAAAATGGTGCCGAGTCTCGTTACGTGATGAACGGAAAACGCTTCCACCGTGAAGGAGCCCCACCTGTAGTATTAGCCCATGGTTTTTTAAACAATGATGTTTCTTTGGAGATCTGGGCCGAGTATTTATACAAAGCGGGTTATGATGTTTGGGTTTTTAACCATTTAGGATTTGGTTTAAATGGTCGTATTTCCTATTCTAAAAATTATCAACCTGGAGATTATGGCTTCATTAATTTGCTAAACGGAATGGATCAGGTGATCCGTCATGTGAAAAAAGTCTCAGGACAAAAAATTACTTATATGTCTTTCTCAATGGGTGGAATGACTTTTTACCAATACGTTGCCGGAACATATGGCGAAGATAAAAATGGTATTCCTTTAAGAGATCAGAAACTTGCGCAAGAGCGACAAAATATGTTCGCTAAATCTGTTACCATTGGTGCTCCTAATTTTGATTTAAAAGGTTTAGGTATTCATCTTCAAATGCTTGGAAAATATGGCAGTAAATTATTTAACGGTCCTCTTAAAAATTTGCACACGTTTGTTCCTTTGGGATTAGGCAAAGAAACCAATAAACTTTCAAGCGCTGGCGGCCTTGTAGGTTTAGCACAAAAATTTTTAAGCACAGAGATCATGACTCACGTCATGGCTGATGTAATGCATTTACCCAACATGGGTCCTTATAAAAATAATTTAAATGAAGTTCTAAATTACAAGTTTTCAAATCCCCACACTGATATCTTGCGCTCGTTTGCTAATATGATTGCCAATCGTCATGCTTTACCAGCGCCAGAGATGCATATCCCTAACCTAGCCCTTATTGGCAGCCTTGATCGCTTAGCTCCCGCTCGACAGCTTTTAAGACAACAAACTGAGCTCATGAAGCAAGACTTATCACTTCATCATTCTATCGTGTTAGGTGGTTATGGCCATTTGGATTTAATCAATAAAGCCGCAATTGACTTGGTCGGCTCAGATGTTCTTGAGTTTCTTCACAATACAGAGAGTTTTGATAAAAAATACCAGGCTCTTACGATTAAAGGTTTAAATGGTGCTAACGAACAGCAGCTGTATTCACAGTTTGAAGCTAGAGCCTTAAGAAGCTCAAAAGATCCTACTTTTCTTGAAAAGCTTAAACAAAGGCTTACACCACAAACCCCATTAAGATGTAGATTATTATTTTAGCAAAAACATTGAGAAAATTATTCTTTTTATTAATTTTTGCTTGAATACTGTAAATGAGCTGTATATATCTATATGCCTTACAACAGTATACGACAGGGAATTAGCTCAGTTGGTAGAGCGCCACCCTTACAAGGTGGATGTCGTCGGTTCGAATCCGGCATTCCCTACCAATCTTCTCAAAGAAGATACCAAACACAAACCAGCCATCGAGCTGGTTTTTTAGTTTCTACGACTCTACACTTACATTACAAAATACCGACGTTACAGAAATTCGAACTGGCCATAAAACTAATAATTTACACATTTCTATTTTACTCAATTTCTTTGCAGTCGATAAAATGTTCATGCTTAAATTATTTAGTAATAAGACGATACACTTTATTATTTGTAAATTCCTAAAGTGAGAGACTGGAATCTCATCTATCAAAAATAAATATCAATTTATGAGCTATATAAGACTTGGCCGTTAATTATGTCAGATTAAATTTTACTAAAATTATTCGTATATTTTATATACATACAGTATATTAATTTTATGTTATTTCGCTATTTAATGCGTTATTCATAAAAGCCCTGCCGATAAAATAATAATTATGTGACAAATCAGATAAAAGACAATTATAAATATGTTAATTATCCTAGGAAGCAGTTTATGATTAAATCCATCTTTTTAATGATCTCACTTCTTTTTGCAGGTTTACTCTCTCACGCAACATTACCTCCTTGTCTAGACAAATCTGGCAGCCACATACCTATAAATAACGAGGAAATAATTAATTGGAAAAAAACAACCCAACCCCAATTCAAAGATCGTGGACATGCAAAAGGAACTTTACTTAAAGTTTATAATGACAAAACTGATCATGATCATTTCCAAATTCAGATAGGGCCTGAATCTAATGATGTTGTAGAAATAATTTATAATGCAGAATTTGGAACTCTACCGGAATTAAAATCTAATATGCAGATTGAAGTTTGTGGTGACTATATCACGACTAAAAAAAGCGGTTATGGCGCCTCTCCAGATGGAGCCATCATACACTGGGTACATATGAGCAATAGCGGAAATCACCCTTCGGGATATGTAACAATTGATGGCATAGTTTACTGAAATAAAAAAACACAAAGTAAGCTATTAAATTCTATCAAACAACCTTAGTAGACAAATTTTTTACAATAAAAAATTATCTTTAATGCGCTTCAGGGGCTTCAAAAACTTTAGTTTTAATTGCGGCTGGACGAGTCATCAATCTTTCCATATAAGATTTTACTTCTGGATATGGCTCCACTATATAGTCCCATGCTCCAGGTAAAACAGCTGCTAACATGATATCCGCTGCGGAAAATCCAGTTTTCAAAATATACTCTTGCGCTTTTAAAGTCTGTAAAAGCGGCTTTACTAAAACTTCACATTGTTCCTTAACAAAAGCATGTGTAACGGCTTTTTCTTCTGGTGTTCGAACATGTGTGAACATTCTAGCCACTACACATTCAAGACTTGCTACTGACCAAACCATCCACTGCAAATACATTGCCCTTTCTGCGTTATTTTGATCTGGTGCTAAACTTACATGCTGCTTATATTTATCAGCTAAATACAAACATATCCCTACAGACTCAAACATAACTGTCTCACCATCAACAATAGTTGGTACTCTCCCCATAGAGTTTAACTTTAAATACTCTTCAGAGTTTAAATCACCATTTTTCTTTTTTAAATACACATTTTCATAAGGTATTTGTAATTCTTCAAGCAACCAGCGCACACGATCTGATCTATCTTGATTGGCCATACAATAAATTTTTACTGGCTTCATATTTATAAATCCTCACTTATCTAAATCTGTTTAATAATTTTTTATTATCTGTTAATAGCACAAATGATTTAATCTCAAGTGCCCTTTTAAGTTTAAATTTTAATAACATCCGTAATCAAAAAACCATTAACAACAATTTCATATTTCACATCGTAATCTAAAACATCAATTCCAAATTTTTTCCCAATATTTGATTGATCTTCTACAGAGATCTTTCGTTTTTGAAAAGCCGGACGAGGATCAAGTTCGATGATCCCTAAAGCAAGCTGCTTAAGTCTAAGCTTTTCTTCTGGATCAAAGTGTTTAAATTTTTTTTCGGCTTGCGAAGACACTTGTACATCATAATGCTTAACAGGTATATCCGCCCATCCAGAATTAGCATTCTCTATTTTATCTGCTAAAGGGATATAAGGCTTAATATCTAATATAGGTGTGCCATCCATTAAATCAACTTCGCCTACATGTAGCAAAGGGCCATCTGGATGATCTAAATCAATTTTTTCTAACTTTACAGCTGATATGCCAATTGGATTTGGCCTGTGTGGCGAACGCGAAGCAAATAAACCTATTTTTTTATTTCCACCTAATCGTGGCGGCCGAATACTGGGTTTCCATTTTTTTCCACCATGACTGTGAAAAACAAACACCACCCAAATATGAGAAAACAACTCTAAACCTCTTAGAGCTGTTACAAAGTCTGCATTTTTGTTTAAATGAATAACTCCAGACAATCCATGACTTACACCTGGTTGATGAGAAATACCAAATCTCTGTTTAAATGGAGACTTGAGTATTCCTATCTGTTCAAAAGTAAAACTCGGAGTAAGCTGTTTATTCTTCACACTAAGTTTATCGCAATTAACTGCGTGGTAGGGCAGTTACGCCAACTTTTAATGTTTCACCATCAATATCAGAAGCCTCAGTAAATGTTCCCTGAGTTTCACTACCAATATCTTTAATGATCAGTTTTGCAGTTAGTGTTTCAGATACAAGCGTTGCTTCATGAGCTTTTAAAGCTTCAAAAAGTTTACCCGCACACGCAATCTCTAAATGAATTTTATCATCTAAATTAAAATTAGCTGATTTACGCGCAGATTGTACTTTTCTCATAATCTCACGTGCTAAGCCTTCTTGCTCTTGCTCAGGAGTTACAGTTGGATCTACTTCGATAGAAACAATTTGATGAGTTGTTAAATTAGGATTATCACCCTTGGCTGCTCTACGGATTTCAACATCACCTAAAGTGATTGTTTCACCATCGATAGTTAAAGACTCGCCTTTTTCAAGTTTTAAAATGCTTTGTAGATCTAAAGCTTGAATCGCCGCTGCAACAGATTTCATTTTAGGTCCTAATTTTTTACCTAAAACTGGAAAGTTTGCTTTAGCTGTAACTTGAACATATTTATCTTCTTGTGCATCGTAATTAACAACTCTGAAATTTAATTCATCAACAAAGTATGGCTCAAATTTTTTCAAAGTTTCTAATACTAAAGCACTACGGTGAATAATTTTAATTTCACGTAATGGAATTTTGGCTTTTACACCAATCTTTTCACGGTGATTACGACCAAGAGCTACAAGTGTATCCATAGCTTTTACAGCTTCTTCTAATTCTGGACGTAATAATTTTAAATTAGCCTCGGGGAAGTTTTCTAAATGTACACTCTCTTTTTTATTTTTTAAAACCTGTGAAAGATTTAGGTAAATAGTCTCAGACATAAACGGAGCAAACGGAGCCATTAACTTTGATAAAGTCGTAAGTACTTCATGTAAGGTTTCATAAGCAAAACGTTTTTGTTCAGGCATACCTTCTTGCCAAAATAAAGAACGATTAAACCTGATATAAGTATTTGTTAACTCTTCAATAAACTGTAAAAGCTGTGGAACAACGTTATATAACCGATATGCATCCATTTCTTTTTGTGTATTAGCAATTAAACCATGTAAACGTGATAACACCCATTGATCTAAAATGTTTGGCGTATTTACAGCGTCACCTTTAGGTATAAACTTATCAACATTTCCATAGTTAACTAAAAATGAGTATGAGTTCCACCATCTAAGTAAAATCTTACGAACAATATCAAATACGCCTTTTTCAGAAAATTTTAATTCCTGTGCTTTTACAACTGGTGAATCAATCATATACAAACGTACAGCATCAGCACCGTGTTTGTTTAATACATCCATAGGATCAGGATAGTTTTTTAAACTTTTAGACATCTTACGACCATCTTCGGCTAAAACTAGTCCATTTACGATAACATTTTTAAACGGAGCTTTATCAAATAACGCCGTTCCGATAATCATTAACG
>JBKBTW010000136.1:0-7663 GCA_046291245.1 Pseudobdellovibrio sp.
GCAGAAAATAAAATTTCATTTTACGAAGCCATACAAAAAACTATCGACACAAAAACATTCAACGCTGGCACAACAGGAAAACTCCGAAGGTTTTTAGAGCTTTCCGAAAGTTTAATCTCCCAGCAAAAAGATTTTAAGGTTTCGGAATTTTACTCCATCGTACTTGACCGTACGGAGTACTTATTAAATCTAAAAAAAGAAGATACAGCAGAAGCCGAAGCGCGTATTAACAATTTAGAAGAGCTTGATAACGCCATCACACAATTTGAAAAAGAACGTGGTGATGAAGCCACTTTGTCCAATTATCTCGAGGAACTCACTCTGGCATCTGATCAAGACCAAGTTGATCCAAGTTATAACGCCGTAACAATGATGACCTTACATATTTCCAAGGGTTTAGAATACCCTTATGTTTTTATCGTAGGTTGCGAAGAAAACTTATTTCCTTCCAGTCGTGGTGATGAGGCTGATAACTCCGATTTAGAAGAAGAGCGCAGACTTGCTTACGTTGGAATGACTCGTGCCCGTAAAAAACTGTGGTTGACCCACACCAAAATAAGACGTGTTTGGGGACAAGAGCAAATGAATCCTATTTCTAGATTCATTAAGGAAATCCCTAAAGATTTAATCCAACAAACTTCCGCTGTAGCTATGGCCTCACCGAGTGGTAGCTTCGTGTCTAAATACGGAAGTTCATCGTTTGGACAAACATCCGCTTACGGCAAGTCTTACTCTGCTGGAAAAAACAAATCCGATGATTCTGACTACCAAAGCTTTCCAGACTATGACGACTACTCGCACTCTGTGTCGGCAAGCAGTGGCTACACTAAGGGCATGAAAGTACGTCACCCTACATTTGGTGCAGGTTCTATTTTTGCAACTGAGGGAGCTGGAGACACGTTAAAAATTAGTGTGCTTTTTCAAGATAACACTATTAAAAAATTCGTTGCAAAATACGCAAGACTTGAAAAGCTCTAGTAGGTTTATTTTTCACAATTTTTGATTTATGTAGTCTCTAAAGCTGCCTTAGTTGGAGATGTCCATTTAATACTTTTAACGTGTTTACGATATCTGTTATAAATAATAACAATACCCTGTTTGGAATTTATATAGAAGATGTCATACGGAATAAAATCTCGCTGACATCTTTGTAACGGCAACATATCAAAAACTAAATTTTTAAATTTAACTTTTCGTAAATAATCTAAACTTTCTTCTTTTACGCCAGATAATGGTTTTAATGTAATAGATATAACTTTTTGGCTTTTAACATCAAAAGAAACTGCTACTCTTGGAGTATTTTGATCATCATTTACTGTTGTATAATAATACCACCCTTCACTTGCTATCATATCATTTGGTAATTCTTGTTCATCAAATTTTCCCAAAGTGGAAAGAACGTCTTTTTTACTTTGCCCTATAGAAATTTGATCTAATTTATTCATTTCTAAGTTTTGCTTTTTCCCTGAATTATCTGAAATACATGAATGAATTACCATCACTACTAAAGTTAATACTAATAGATTATTTTTCATTTTCCCATTTCTCTTTAAGTTTAAAATTTTTACCGTATTTTTTTAATATCCAATTGTACGCAGGCGGGACTATTTCCTTTAATATTTCATTCTCAAATAAATAAGCTTCAACATTATTAGCAAAATCTTCAGCTGCATTATCACGAGCTTGTGGTTTAATAAAATTTCCTTTTCCATAATCGGTTTGTTGTCGTTGCTTCCAACCTAAACTAGAACGAAAACTTAAAATATCTTTTAGTAAGCTTATTAAAAATAACGTGAGCAAGTTCATGTACTATAACTCGTTCCAAAGTAAAAGGTGGGTCTTGAAACGCATAATCATACAACGTAATGGATGCCTCGTATGTAGTGCCTGGATTAACAATTTGCACAGATTTCCCCATACGATAAATACCATCTAAAGATATTTTTTTAAAGTCATCAGGCAATCTCGTTAATATTTTTTCGAGAGCCTCTCGTTCACTTGTAGACCATTCTTTTGTTTTTTCTGAAGATAAATCCCACAATTTAGGGCGGCCATCTTTAATTTTACTTTCCCAATAAGGATCAATCTTACATTTAGAACTACAATATTTTTCACATCTAAGGTTACAGCTAAATGTAGCCATATCTGCTTGTAATGTTAAACATTTGCTTAAACATTCTTTATCTGAAGAAAAAACTTTATTATCTTTAAACAATTTTATACATTCACTTGAAAAGCTAATTTCGGTACTTAGTAGACAGCATATAAGTAAAACAATACGAGCCATGAAATAATTCATTCATCTATCAAAACTTAATGTCAAATGAATAACATACTTGTTTACACAGAAACAATGGTGCCTTTTAAATATTTCAGATTCAGCTGTTTAAAAAAACTCTTATGACCAAAACTAATCAGCATTAAAAATGCAAAAGCTGTTAGGTGTTGAGCCTAACAGCTTTATATGAAATCAGCCTTCCGAATAAATCCGGGAGGTCCGATATGCGTAAACCAAGATATTTACGTTATCGTCGCTTTGCGATTGTTACTAAAGAGTTTTTAAGAATAATTATGATGATTTTAGTTATTATCGTAATTATGAAAAGTATTTAGTTATAAGACTAATCCTGCACGTTGGTTGAGAGTTTTGATTTGAAATCAAAATAAGATCTAAGCTTAGAGGAATGATCCACTTTGTTTAGACTAAAGACCAAGAAGGACTTTAAATCCTAGGATGTTTGCTTTCACGGATAAACTGTTAGGCTCAGCCTTTTTTATGAAACATTAATTAACACTTATTACTTTTAATCTCTTCCCACTCTTGCTGGTACCTTTCTGCGTCTATTGGTTTGATGATTTTATCTTGTGGGGGGTTGATGTATTCCGCTTCTACACCGTCCCAGCCTTTAAAAGTACGCTTATCAAAAGATTTGGACGTTTCAAAACGAGGTGCGTAATAAACCTTACCTCCTCCATCAGGAATATCCACAGATAAGTTTGGCATAGCTAAACCTGATAAATGTCCCCAAAGCTCTTTTTGAATCTCTAATGAATCATCAATAGAAGTACGCAAATGATCTGTTCCTATTGAAGGATCGCACTGAAACATGTAGTAAGGTTTAGCTCGTAAAAACAGTAATCTTCGAGACAAGGCTTGTACAATAGCGGGATGATTGTTAATTCCGTTAAGTAAAACCATTTGATTCATGACAGGCACTCCATGGTCGACAAACATTTCTACAGCTTTTGCCGACTCAGCAGTTAACTCTCGCGGATGATTAAAATGAGTCATCAAAAAAACTGGTTTATGCTGACGAATAATTTTAACTAAATTTTCTGTTACTCGCATTGGTGCAACCACAGGCATCCTCGTGCCTATTCTGATGATTTCTATGTGCTCTATTTTTCTTAAATCCGTTAATACTTTTTCTAATTGCGCGTCAGAAACCGTAAGTGGGTCACCACCTGAAAGTATAATTTCACGCAGTCCTTTTTTAGATCTAAAGTAATCTAAAGCAGTTTCATATTCATTGTTTTTAATAAAGGCCTGATCGCTCGCTGTAAAATGTTTTCTTGTGCAGTAACGACAGTACACTGAGCAAATATCCGTTATCAAAAACAAAGCTCTATCGGAGTACCTGTGAACAACTCGTGGCACTGGATTATTATTTACTTTTCTCTCGCCGAGCGGGTCGAGCTGCGCTTGATATTTATCAACGAGCTCAAAAGATTGTGGCATCAAGATACGACGAATCGGATCATGCTCACCATATTGTTTTGCTAAAGACGCATAATAAGGTGTTGTCCTAATATTGAATATCTGTTTTTCTTGATGACCTTCATTGGCCGTGAATGCATTTAATTCATTTTGAGATAACACAAAATGCTTTTCAAAATCATGTTGATTTTTTAATGAATGACGCAATTGCCATGTCCAATCAAACCAGTCTCGTGGCTGAATATCTTCAGGTTTAAATGCAGGTTCAAAATGGATTTTCACAACGCTTATATCTGCCAGATTAACCTCAATAAGGCTAACAATTTTTGCACTCACTTATTTTAAAAAATGCACTCAACACTTAGGCTTAATAACAACTAACCATCTAAAATCACTTGGAAAATTTAAAATAAATCTTATTTTTACAGTCTCTATCTCAGAGTGGGTCTTTAAAAGTTATACAGCTGTTTCACTTCAAAACAGCTGTATAACTTAAAAATCATAAATAATTTTAAATACTTATAGTCATTGGCTTATTTTAAGACATGGCCTAGGCTTCGCTTTTCTATCAGTTACATGGCAAAGCCAAAATCAATTGGTCTTATAGCCAAAAAAGAATCGGGATTGATTCTTTAATAACGGAGGTTTATATGAAACATCAAACGAACAAGCTGTTACTTACAACAGCACTCTTAGCAGCTCTAGGGAGTAATTACAGCCTACAAGCTAACTCGCTTGAAATAGCTCAACAACAATCCATCAGCATGATTGAGTATGCCTCAGTAGCATCTGATGCCGCAACTCCGCAAGCACTCCAACCCAATGCTAGTAATGCAAGTGTTTCAAATAAACCATCAACAACAGCTTCCTCAACGGCTTCCGCTTCTCCTACAGCTACAGCTTCAGCTCCAGTTAATGTCATTCCCGAGTCTTACTCAGACAAACCTCACAGAACAGAAGCAGCTGTTTCTAATACATCTGCTTGTCCTAATAACGAATGCTCTGAAGCTCCAGACCAAGCACCAATCACAGCAGCACAACTTAATGAGCTAGTTCAAAAAGTAGAAGCCTTAGAAAAACTTATTGCTGAATCAAAAGCTAGAATTTCTGCTGATCAAGCAAAAAATCAAAGCCAAGATACAAAAACTGCTCGTGTTTCTTCTAAATACGAAGACTGTATACAAGTTGAAGAAGGCGAAACAGAAACTCGCGAACAAAAGAAAGAGCGTTTAGCTTGTGAAAAAGAAGCTAAAGACAATGAAAAATTAGAAAAATTAGCTAGTCGTTTAGATGACAAAATCGAAAGAATGCAAAAAAAATGTGATTCTGATGTAGAATGTTTAGCTACTGAATTTAACTCTGCTTTACGTGGCTTTTCTGGTAGCAATAAATTACCAGACGAAATGGTTAGACAGCAGTTTAAAATCGTTGTTGGTTCTGAGTTATCAAAATCACTCTATGGGATGGATGCTGAGTCCGCAGCCTCAGCTTTATCTAAAATTTTAGCAAGCGTTCCAGCTCAATACAAAGGTGTCAAACAAACTGCTCTAGATCTTGTTAAAACACAAGCTACGCAAAAAGCGGCTTCTGTAACTCAGCTCTATGCTCAAGCCAACACTGTAAGTAAAACCAATAACCCACAAGCTTACTTACAAATCATGAATCAAGCCCAACAAGAGCACTCAGAACTAACAAGAACTACTGAGGCCTATTCAGCAATAGCAAGAAACTATATCACATCAACTGGAGATTCAGATTTTGCTAAATACTACCAAAGTTCATACCTGCCATCATTACAACGTGTATTTAACTCAATCATCGTGAGTGAGGCCTCTAATACAGCAAACAACAACTCAAATACGACAAACACTGCAAATACAAGAACATCGGATGCGAGAGTTTCTAATAACGTCGCTTCAACTACGACTAACAATGCTTGGGACTCTTCAATCAACTCAGGTGTGCAATTCGGGGCTCCAACATTCCAGCCTACACAACAACGTGGTTCTCGCCCAATGGGTCAATAATCAAATCTGACTGAATACAAAATTATAAACTCCGACCAACTCATGATGAGTTGGTTTTTATTTTTTTATCCAATCAAATGGCCGAACCTAACAGCTTGTCCTTGAAGCCAGACCCTCCAAATAGAGGTACACTTTTACACATACCCCACTAGGATTTAAAGTCCTTCTTGGTCTTTGGTCTAAAACAAAGTGGATCATTCCTCTAAGTTTAGATCATATTTTGATTTCAAATCAAAACTTTCAACCAACGTACAAGTTTAGTCTTATAATTAAATTTTTTGAATAATCATAATAATCACTAAAATCATTATAATTATTCTTAAATACTCTTTAATTACAGCGGCAAGACGCCGATAACGTAAATAGTTGTGTTTACGCATATCGGACCTCCTCGGATTCTTTGGAAGTCTGATGTCATTTAAAGCTGTTAGGCTCGATGCTAACAGCTTTATGCATTTTTAGGACCTTTGATTTAAAGTAAAGCGTTAAACCTCAATATTAATGGCATTTTAAGTGTAGTTTTTCTAAAAAAATTTCTAACGGATATTGCACTCTATCAGGATACTTTCACCAATTTTAAATTATTATAATGAGCTTTAAATACTCTTTAAGTAAAAAAAATCCGGTGGGGATTTCTCCCCACCGGCCCTGCTCAGCTGCATCACCAGCTGAATACACTTTTGTGTCTTATGTTGTTATCCAGATGCCGTACATGTTGTCATCACGTTGTGTACTAAAAGGTGATGGCAGCCTTCGTCGATAATCCAAAATTCGTTTTATTGTCCAAGTTCAAGTTACCAGCTTTCCAAGCTGCACCTGGAAATAAAACTCCCACGCCTGTTGACCAAGTCACTCGTTCACGTGGCTTGTAAACAAGCTCCATATCTAATTCTAGGCCTAGATCTTTTTTGAAGTCTACAAAATTATTTGTATTCGTCATTAACTGACCATACACCAATGATGTTTTCATATCGACTTTGTCATTGTAAGTATATGTAGTCGATGGAGCGATAAACATAACATTCGATACAGCTTCATCATCTGCAGAGTTCTGAGTTGATAAACCGCTTGCAGAGTCATTCGCGTGTATTACGCTTGTACCTAAGATATCTGCTTTTCCCATACGATGATTGAACATCAACATTGCGACATCATAGTTTTTATCTAATTGATAACCCTCATAATTAGCGCTATCAGGATTGTCACCGCTGACTACACCAAAACGAGTATTGAACTGCCATTTACTGTCTCTGGCTGGCCATAAGGCTTCCGCTACAACAGCATAAGCATCTAAATTTATCTCTTCACCAGCACCGGTTTGCACGCCTGTTGATCCTGTTTCAAAACTGGCTTCTACTTTAAACTCAAAAGGTTGCCATTTTCTCTCTAAGAAAATATTAATTGTTTGAGTTTTATAGCCGCCTACGCGTGTCGCTCCTTTAGGTAATTCAGTTCCTGGAGTTAATAAAATATCATTGTAACTTGGGCCACCCGTGCGAGTTTGATGAAACACTCCTGCTCGCGCGCCAGCATCTTTATTGTTGTAATCAACCATAAAGATTTTTTCATTAGATACACCGCCACCAAAATCCTCTTGAGATACACGCGCCAACATAGGTGCAAAAGATAAGTTATCAACTGTAAATCTATAAGAGATGACTTCTTTCGTGTCAGCCCAGTGATCAAACGCACCAAGACCTGCATTGTGAGTAATACCCATACCAAACTCAATAGGAGCACGTCCCACCAAGAAAGCACCGTACTCATGATTTACATTCAAATATAATTGACTCACGTTCAACGACATTGAGTTTTGATTTTGAGATTTTACATTTGAGCCATACTTTCCTGAGCCGTCATTTAAACCGCCACCAATGATAGAACCTAACTGTGAGTTCTTGTATGCAGGGATTTGGCT
>JBKBTW010000137.1:0-7649 GCA_046291245.1 Pseudobdellovibrio sp.
TTTTAATAAACTTACCACCAAAATTAACATCAATTTGAATTTTTGTTGATTCAGCATCGAGACTGTTTTCAAGAAGCTCTTTTACTAAATGAGCAGGTCTTTCTACGACCTCACCGGCCGATATCTTATTTACAAAATCTTGGTATAATACTTTTATTGAAATTGGTTTTTAACTTGAAACAGCTAAAACAAAAAAGCAACTCCAAGAGCGCCATAAGACTCTTTGTCCCAAAAGTAACGCAATCCTAAATCAATTGTCGTGTACCGAGTATGAAGCATTAACCCCGCTTGAAAATCCAATCCGAGTGTTAAATCTTGCAATGCATATTTTTTAACATTTGTTTGCACATTAAAGTAAGAAAGTTTAGCAAAAGGCCCTGCCCCGTAACGTGCAGAAAAATATCTGTTTAAACCTAATGTATTTGAGATCTGAACCGATCCCCAAATAATAGCTCCTGATGCTGAATGTCCAGTTTTATCACTGTAATAATCGGGAGCTTGAGGCGCGATCATAACATCATATGCTAAAGAAGAATCATAATTTCCACTCATAGGCTGAAACCGAAAACCGTAAGCTAACATATCGGCAACTTGCTTACGCCCCATAGTGTCTTCGTGGTAGTTTACCATATGTAAACTCACACCTTTATAAGAAAGCTTTGGTTCATTATCATCGCCATCTTCTTCATCTTGCGATTTTTCAGGAATTTGTTTTAAGTTTTCATCTTCTACATAAGGGCGTGCTTTAAAAGTTCCTACACCTTCAATATCAAGCTCTGTATCAGCTATAAAACCAAAAGTGCCATCATTAAATTTTACCCTGTAAAAAGGCCCATAAGTACGGCTAGAAATCAGAAACATTTCATTAGGTGAAACAGTTCTCACTACATCTGAATCAAAATCGGCAGCCTTGTAAACCTCTGTCTCTGGATTTACAACCTTTGCACGACGTACTTTTGCTGTTTTTTTACTTACTTTTTGAGATAACTCTTGTGCGCAAACCTGGTTTGTTACAGTTACAGCAGATATCAACAAACACGCAGATAATATAATTTTTAAATTGATCGTAGTTTTATATAAGCCTCTCATGCAGGCCTATTATCAAATTAAACACCTAACCACGCAAGGATAATTGACTCGGTTTTGATTTATTCGCATGAGTTGCAGAAGCTTCGCGTCGCACAGGCATATGAACCGCAGGCTTTAGTAAATATTCAGGTCTTTCCGCACGATACTTCATAAAATCTTTAATTTTTTGAGCCGCTGCTTGAGGATCACGTAAATACACAATAGGATCAAAACCACAGTTAAGACATATCATTGACTGTCTCCATCTTAATTGAGTAAAGCCCTCTGTCACAACTAACAAGATTGCTAAAATCCCCAAACCTCTAACGTCTGGCCCACCCCATATAAGATAGCTTACTATATAACTTAAAACGACAAGACTAATGATACCTGCAAAGTTCAAATGTTTACTCGTGTACACTTTACGAGTATTTTTGCAAAACGCACAATAACAAGAACTTCTTTGTTGAATCATATACTTCTAGTTTGCCAAAACTCTTGCCTACTTTCTATAATGGTGTAGATGTTCATAAAAAGGATTAGCCTTAAGCCCAATTGCCTTATCACACGAAAACCCTTTAAACTGGTCACAGGTCCTAGGAGTGTGTTTTTCTATAAAAACCCTTGGGGTAAACTTCCTGAAATTCTTTACGAACATGGTTATAAATCTGAGTTATTTCATTTACCTTTCAAATCTCACATGAGTCAAAATTTAGATGAAAACATTCGTCTTAGGGCATGTCTTCAAAAAAAACACGAGCTTGAGAACTCACATATTATTATCGATGCCTTAACTTATATAGAGCTAGAACTTGCCTTAAAAGAGCTTAAGCACTCTACAATAACAATTATAGATAGCACTGAATCACATATGTCTTTAGATAAAACTTTAATAAAAACAGAGTCCTCACCGCTGAATAAAGACATCCCAACTTTTAGGTTTTACCCAAGTTATTCTACTTTCTCTTTTTCATATCAAATGCATCAAATCTGGTTTGGTTTCTTAAAGCAAAAAACTCTTAAAGCCTCTTGTTATTTTCTTAACCCACCAAAAAGTGAGTATTTTAAATTTATTGATCACTGTGTAACTCTCGCAGAACTTGATTTCTTAGATGAAACATGATGCCATAGGTTTATATGAGAGAAGTAAATCCACAAATGACTCCACCTAAAGTTGATATTGGCGAGATTCTTAACTATTTAAAAGAATTCGTTAAAAATCCTGTTTTAAAAATCACAGAGATTCCCTCTTGGAGCTGGACTGCTTTATTGATTGTACAAATCACTTTCGCAATTGCCTCTGGTACAATCTCAGGTATAATAAAACTTAATATTTATCTTATCGCTTCTGGCTTAATCTTGATGCCGATTGTATCAACGCTTTCGACAATGCTTTTAACTACATTTTTTTATTATTACTTTCAATTTTTTGAAAACAGAACCGTTAGCTATCGTAAAATTTTTGCGTTTGTGATGCTCTCATCTATTCCTTTTTATGTATTTCAGATTATTTCATCTTACTTTGCACCTATTACATTAATTGGCTTTGGCTTTACAGCTCTTTTAGCAGTCGTCGGATTAACTGAAAACTTCCAAGTAGAAAAAAAGCGCGCTTATCAAATCGCTGGCTTTCTCTATGCCCTTGTTCTCGTTGCTTGGTTACTGAATAAGTATTTTAATTAATTACCCTACTTATCATGCTTCAGATGTTATATATTGCATTTAATAGATAATTATGACCTGAGAGCCATATTTTACTATTCATTCAAAATAACTATTCACTTTATAATGAATAGTCCGATATAATGAGTAGTATGTGTTGGATAACCAACCACAGCCTCTTTTTATACAGGTGGAAAGTGAGGTTTATTCTGTGGCAAAATTTGCTGTTTTATCAAAAAATCCTATAGGTACTGAGATTGACGTATTTAGCAATAAATCGTCTATAGTACTATTTTGGCTTTTGATGAACCATAAACGAATCAAGGAAGATGGTTTTTCAATTAATGAGTTAAAACGAATAACAGGCCTTAGCATTGGGCTTGTTCATAAAGTTGTGCAACAACTTGAATACACTGGAATAGTTGTAGCCAAGGGGCTAAGAACTAATAAAAAATTCTATCTAAAAGCAGCTGATAAAATTCTGCTTGAATGGGTCAAAAAATATAATCTGATCAAAAAAACAAAAACTAAAGGATATTCATTTACACATTTTATTAATAAAGAACTTGATTATGACAAGCTGAGATTAATACCCGCCCTGCATACGTCAGCATCCAAACTTTTTAAAATTAAATCTACAAATATAAGATCAACAGAATATTACTTAACGAACTGGAATGATCTTAAACATGTTGAACACGATTTAAAATTAGAAGAGCTTGATCGTGGCTATGAATTGTTATTAATTAAACCTTACTATTCAGAATAATTGAGTAAAGTAACTCATCGAGATTCTACTTATGATTGGCTTCAAGCATATTCTATATTAACAGTACTAGACCTATGTCATTTTCCCCTACGCGGTATTGAACAAGCTGAAGTTATGTTTAGAAAAAATGAAATTTTAAAATCTATTTGCCCATGGAGTAGTTTAGAAAATGCAATTGGATAACTCATTAATAGTAAAACAAGTAGAAGAGTTAGCAGTGGCACTAAAACCATGGATCGAGCAGTTGGTTGTAGGTGGCGGCGTAGCCCTGATTTTGTATGATGTAGTTTTATCAAAAGCTAATTCAGGAGCTGTGGCCACGACAGATATTGATTTCTTAATTAAACGTAAACCTGTTAAAACTGGTGACGAAAGAATATCAGAAATTTTAATCGAAAATGGATATCAGATTAAATACAAATCAATGGACACTCCATCAGTGCAAAGCTTTGTAAAACAAGTTGATGATATCGAAATTGAAGTTGAATTTTTAACTGATAATAATGCTCGCATTAAAACTAATGTTATTGAGATAAAATCTGCTGGCGTAAATGCTTAGCCATTGTCGTATATCGAAATGAGCCTTAGAGAAGCAACGCCATTAAAACTTTCAAATAGTGAAACTACTTATGTGGTAAGCCCACAAGCATGGGTGTTTCATAAAGGTTTAACATTTCCAAAACGAACTACTGCGTCGAAAAAATATAAGGACTTATATGGCATTTGGTTTGTGTTAACTCAATTAAAAGACACTTCGATTGCGACACAAAAAGCATTTCCTACCCTTATTCAAAAAAATCACGAGTCATGGACAAAAACTTTCAAAAATAATCTTAAAAACTGGATCGAGAATGCTAGCCCAAAAGATTGGGATTTACTTACACGACAAGATGTAAATGGTATCTTGAATAAAACTAATTTTGAACATGCCATTCAATTGATAGTAATTTAAAGATCTAAAAACTTGCTAAACTTCTCCTGCAAAAAGCAGTTAATCATCTAAATTTTACGATTTTACAGTTTTTCAGAGGTATAGATCATATGATTGGGGCTACCTCGGTCTAAAACGACGATAAAAGGCAAATAGCCGTTCCCGTACATTCGGTGCTACAATCGCCAAAATATTGGCTATTAAAGCCATGTAAAAAACTTTTGTCAGAAAACCTTTTATGTATTTTTGCACCCATAACTTAAAATAAGAAGAACCTTGCTTTTGATTTAAAATTTTTAGAGACAACTCATTTAACTGCGCCGATGTTAAAAGCGTCTCACTTCCATAAACTGAACTATAAAAATGGTATGGAAACAAAATACCAGATTTTTCAAAGTCTATAATATGAAAATTTCTAATTAAAACATCCTCCCAGATTTTCAAAAGACGAGAGTTTATATGAGTTGGCGTACTTAACTCAACAGTAACTCCATTTTTCCTAAGCCACCTCTGCAAGATGAAAAAGCTCCTTCAAATTATTAGGATCTTTAACCCATAATTTTCTAAATTGACTTTCATCCCAATTTTTATAGACAGCTTGATCATATTCTGAGACCAATGATTTAGCTAAAGTTGTTTTTCCTACCTGACGCGGGCCAGATATAAACACCATTTTATTACGATCTAATGCCAAACTTTTTATATCTCTGTATAGGTATCTTTTCATCAGACCATTTTCACGCATGTCGCGAATTTGGTCGAAATAAAGACCTCTGCAAATCTTTGCATAACTCCATATTTAATTATTAAATCATTATTTACAATTTCTTAACGAAAGCTTCGACAGCTTTTTCGGCAATCCCTTGAAATGCAGCAAGCAAATCTAAATTTACTTGTAAATCTTGATTGTAAGCTGCTCTTAATGATTTTTTAGCCATTTGCACAGCTACTGATGGTAAGGCCGCAATTTTTTGTGCGAGTTTAAATGTTTCTTGTTCTAAACTTTCGTGTGGCACAAAGTAATTCATTAAACCAAAATTAAAAGCTTTTTCACCTTCAATGATTTCAGCAGTTAAAGTCATTTGTATGGCTTTAGCATAACCCACAACACGAGTTAAAAAATAAGTTCCGCCATCACCTGGAACTAAACCAAGCTTTGCAAAGGTTTCGCCAAATTTGGATTTTTCACTACCGATACGTAAATCACACATCATTGATAAATCACATCCAGCACCTACTGCTGCCCCATTTACCATAGCCACTATGGGTTTTGAAAGATCCTCGATGCATTTAGGAATTTTTTGTATCCCTTGCATATAACGCATCCGAAGCTCATTTGAATCTCCCGCAAACATTCCTGTTTTCTCGTGCATCGCAAATATATCACCACCTGAAGAAAAGGCTTTCCCCTCTCCGGTGATCACAATAACTTTAATATCAAAATCCATCTCCGCTTTAAATAACACCTGAGTTAAAGACTCAATCATCTCTGTGCTAATCGCATTTAATTTATCTGGTTGATCGAGATAAATCCAAAGTTGATTTTTGTTTTTAATTTCTGTCTTTAAATGTGGAAACTGATTTTGCATTTATAAAAATATCCTTTAGTTTTTTCCGGTTGATCCAAAACCACCTGCACCACGCTCAGTATTTGAAAGTTCATCTGCTAACTCAAATTGAGCTTGAATAATCGGGCAAATCACAAACTGCGCGCAGCGTTCTTGGTCATTAATCGTGACAGGCTCTTGACCTAAGTTGACAACAATCACTTTCACTTCCCCACGATAATCTGCATCTATCGTGCCCGGAGTATTTAATAAAGTTAATCCTTGTTTTGCAGCCCAACCACTGCGCGGTCGTGCTTGAATCTCAAATCCCAAAGGAATTTCGAATGATAATCCCGTAGGAATTAAAGTTCTCTCCATAGGCTTTAAAATAATTGGAGCATCTAATTGTGCTCGCACATCAAAACCACTTGCTCCCGCTGATTGATACGTCGGAAGTTCACCTTTAAAATTTTCTAGTTTTTTTATTTTTACTTTCATATATCACCTACTTTTTTAGTACATGTTTAAATTTCTTTACTCAAGACACAAAAAATCCATACACATACACATACACATACACATACACATACACATACACATACACATACACATACACATACACATACACATACACATACACATACACATACACATACACATACACATACACATACACAACACAATAAATTAACACTGAACTAATAGATTTAAATAAGTACTATTTTTTAGAAAAATCTAAATCTTTTACCCATGCTTTGATTTCATCAAGTTTTGGACCCATTAAAACAACCGAAACCTTACTGAGATCAAAATGATATTTTAAATACTCAGCGATTGATTTTTCAGATATAGCCTCAACCTCTTTAATAACACGATCAACAGACATATACTCTTGAAAAATCATTTCATTCACTCCGAGTGAAGTCATCCGATTTTCAATATCATCAGATCCCATCAAAAGCTGGCCACGCACTTGAGTTTTATAAAGCTGTAAATCAGATTTTTTAATGCCTTCATTTTTAAGCTTTAGAAGTTCATCTTTAATGATCTGAATAACTTTTTTAACTCGGCTTGGATCTGTCGCCGCATAAATTGTAATATTACCAGAATCAGTTTGCGTATTAAGCCCTGAAAAAACACTGTAGGCTAAACCCTGCTTCTCTCTCACAGCCTGATACAGTCTTGATGTCATACCACCGCCTAAAAGCGAGTTCACAATAAAAGCTTCAAATCTGTATTTATCATGAAAACTCGTGGCTGGAAGCCCCATTAAAATGTGCGTTTGTTCCGATTCATCGTCATAAAATTTTCTGGCTGGCTTCCAACGTGGTGCTCGTCTTGAAACTTGACCCTTAAATTCTTTGCGGGTTTTAAATAGCTTCTGCGCCTCGATTACAAGGGCGTCATGCTCAATCGGTCCTGCTACGCTGACAATAAGATTACACCCTTGGTAATAGTTTTTATAAAAGTCATAAACTTTTTTCTGGGTCATTGATGAAATCGTTTCACTTTTACCGAGAATTTGCCGTTCTAAAGGGTGATTTTTATAGCTGTGCTCAAACAGATAGTCATAAATTATATCTTCTGGAGAATCATCGCTCATAGCAATTTCTTGAAGGACAACTTTTTTCTCCAACTCAAAATCTTTATTCACAATTTTCATATTACAAAC
>JBKBTW010000138.1:0-7580 GCA_046291245.1 Pseudobdellovibrio sp.
ATTGTAAGTCAATGCGTTAGATGCGCCAAGTAGCAAAACATTCTGTTGTGTTACTCAATAACTCGCATCTTAAGGAAGAAGGGCTTTATGAAAAAAATTTTATTTACTCAGCGAAGCGATAGCCCTCATTGGGTGGGCGATGGTTTTCCAGTTAGAACAATGTTTACGTATCATGAAAATGCGAAAGATATTTCTCCATTTTTATTAATGGACTACGCAGGACCTACAGAGTTCAAAGCTAATCCAAGCCCTCATCGACGAGGCGTGGAAGAACATCCTCATCGTGGATTTGAAACAGTAACGGTTGTTTATGAAGGTGAAGTAGAGCATCGTGACTCAGCTGGTGGCGGTGGTGTTATTAAAGCAGGAGATGTTCAGTGGATGACGGCAGGCTCTGGTTTAGTGCATGAAGAAAAACATGGGAAAGATTTTTCTAAAGATGGGGGAGCTTTTGAAATGGTTCAATTGTGGGTGAATTTACCTGCTAAATTTAAAATGACATCACCACGTTATCAAGGGCTTACGAGTGAGGTCATTCCTTCCGTAGATCTCTTAGATCAGGCTGGAACTTTACGAGTTATTGCTGGTGAGTATAGACAAGCTGGTGGGATTTATAAAGGGCCTGCTAAAACATTTACGGCAATTAACATGTGGGATTTGCGTTTAAGAGCAGGTAAAAATATTAAGCTTGATTTGCCAGAAGGACACTCAACATTGATTTTTGTTTTACAAGGAAAAGTTAAAATAAATGATCAAGTTGAGGTTGGATCAGCTGAGTTAACAGTATTAGATAGAAGTGGGACTTCTGTAATACTAGAGGCACACGAAGATTCAAAAGTGCTTGTGTTAACGGGTGAGCCTATACTTGAGCCAGTTATTGGTTATGGTCCTTTTGTGATGAATACGCAGATGGAAATTCGTCAAGCGTTTGAGGATTTTCAAAATGGCTTAATGGGGACTCTGGATGTCATTGAGGGCTCAGATACGTGCGCAATGAAGTCTTAACAAGAGCAGTTTAGATACTTTCTGAGTAATATGAAAGAAGCAAAAAAAGAGAGATAATTTTTTATCTCTCTTTTTTTTTGATTATTTAATAATGCAAGATTCTGGTCTGTTTTATAAAATTTGTGTTGTTATATGTGCGCCTGCTGAGATTAATTTATGTATTGGGCACTTGTCTGCAATCATTGTGAGTGAAGCTATTTGTTCTTCAGATAGGTTTCCTATAAATTTAATTTCACGACTTATTTCGTTCTTAGCGCCCTCAGATATAATTTTAATTTTAACATCAATATTTTCTAGAGGTATTTGTTTGCGTTTTGCATACATCATAACAGTGATAGATGTACATCCTGCTAAAGCAGCCTCATAGTAGTCGTGAGGAGTGGGTGCTGTATTATTGCCACCCAACTTTTCTGGCACATCGAAATTAATTTTAAATTCATGAGATGTAATCTCAAACGCTAAGTTATTTATAAGTTTTGTTGATTCTACTGACATGCGCATAGTCTAGTTAAGATGACACTTTTTATCAACACATATTCAGTTATTAAACTTTGCAAAGAAATAGTTTTTATCATTGAGCTACTGCCAATAATAACTAAATGACAATTCTCATTAAATAAAGATGAGATCGTTCATAAATGTTATAAGTGTTTAAGTGAAAACCTATTGATAATGTATTTTCCATAGAAAAAATCTATGATTAAATTTAAAAAGAGTATTTTAAAAGATGCTCGAATTGCACGATAATGAAGGTGAGACGTGTGTTTTAAATTAAAGGTTAAGACCTCCTGATGAAATCTTTGATTTATAAGTAAATCTCAATAAGGAGAGTGTGCATATGACAACATTATTGATGGCTACAGTAGGTGGATTGATATCACTATTATCGACTTCATTAGGAGCTTTTTTACCACATTTTGGAAGTCAAACAGCACGGAGTAAGCATTGGAGATTATCTATTGATTTTGCATTAGGGCTCATGATTGCGGCTTCTACGTTAACTCTGATTACTCCTGCAATTAAGTCAGTTCAAGAGAGTAGACAAACTATGACTTTAGTTGCTTTGATGGCTTTTTTAGGAATTTTATTTGTTTATGGTTTTAAAGAGATCATAGATCAGTTTCAGCTTAAAATGAATTCTCCTAGTTTAAATATGAACTCCTCACAATTTATCCTAGCCGCAGTTTTGATGTTGCATAACTATCCAGAGGGATTAGCAAGTGGAGCTGCTATGGCTGGTCTTGAGTTTAAACAGGCTCTTTCTATATTAGGAGGGATATCAATTCAAAATATTCCAGAAGGTGCTCTGATGGTTCTATGTTTAAAGTCTATGGGATGGTCAAATCGAAACGCACTAATCGGAGGAGTTGGTTCAGGTGTCGTAGAGCTTTTAGGTGGTATTTCAGCCGGATTGCTTTTAGATATGACCCATCAGTCGTTGCCCTATTTATTGAGTTTTGCTGGCGGTTGTATGATGGCTTCTGTTTTCATTGAAATGACAGATGGTGAAAAATCAACTTTAAAAAGATTGTTTTCTAAAGAGTTTATGAGTGGTTTTGCAGTTTTAGCTCTTATCCAATTTGCATTTTAGAGGTCGTTTTTTATACACTGCCATAAGTATTTGCTCCAGTTGTTTTCAGTTTGTTAGCCTGATAAACTGTATTTATGAGTCAAGAAGGTAAAAAACCAGAGTTTCCGTATATTCATGGATTTTCAGATGAAGAGCAAGAGCGTTTGGTTAAGCAAGCTCTTTTTGCTGAGTACACTGTTTATCAAAACATTAATTTTTCCAAAACAAAAAAACTTTTAGAAGTTGGATGTGGAGTAGGGGCTCAAAGTCAAATTTTACTGCGTAGATTTCCACAAATGCATTTAACAGGAATAGATCTTTCAGATCGACAATTAGAAGCAGCAAAAGCTAATTTGTCTGCTAATCCAACTTTTGCTCATCGTTATGAGATTTTAAAAATGGATGCAACTAAAATGTCTTTCAATGAAGCTAATTTTGATGGGGCTTTTTTGTGTTGGATTTTAGAACATGTGCCTGAACCTAAAAAAGTATTAAGCGAAGTTAGACGTGTTTTGATACCGGGATCTTCCATTTATATAACTGAAGTGATGAACTCATCATTTTTCTTAGATCCGTACTCTCCAAACACTTGGAAGTACTGGATGGCCTTTAATGATTTTCAATATGATCAAACAGGCGATCCATTTATCGGTGCAAAGCTTGGACATTTACTGATGCAATCTGGATACCGTGATATCGAGACGACAGTTAAAACATGGCATTTAGATAATCGCTACCCACAGCAACGTAAGGAAATTATAGAGTACTGGACGGAGTTGTTACTAAGTGCTTCAGAGGCTCTGATCAATGCTAATTATGTCTCGCCAGAGATCGTTGAGGGAATGAAAAAAGAAATGTCGATTGTGGCAAATGATCCAGATGCGGTATTCTTTTACTCATTTATTCAAGCGAAGGCTAAAGTTTAACTTTAGAATTTATGAATATAATAAAGGCCAATAGTACCAGTTTTAAAACCTACATCAGTTTTAGATAGTTTATATTTATATTCCGTATAGTGTTGAAATACTCCTAGTGTGTGAGAATCTGCCACATAACCAACTGAAGAGGAAAGCATTGTATTTATTTTGCTATCTTGTTTTTTGACAGAATTTCCTTCTACGGTTTTTTCTGTCAATATGTAAATATTCATACCTAAGCTCACAGAAAAGTTTGCAAAGAAAACTCCGGGATAGCTGACACTATTTAATAGCCAGTTGTAATAGATTATTCGGCTTTATAACTGGAACTTGTGTATTTTGCTTTTTTTGTAAATAAGGTATGTATCTAATATACTAATGTAAATGAAGTTTACGGCTCTTGTATAAATGAAATATCGACTTTGCAGATTTTAGTGTAAAAAAAAATTGTCAGTATCTAAAAAGAAAAAAATTTAGTAAAAGAATCAACAATTTATAATCTCATTAATTATATGGGATGGGTATGCGTTATTCATTAATTTTTTTACATTTTTATCAGGATCTTGGTCTTTAGCTCAAAGTAAGTGTGCTGATTTTTTTTCTGATTCTGGTATTCAAAATAAATCAACAAATGAAGTTGTATCAGTCTTAGTCTTGCCTACATATCAAAAAAGCTCAAAATATGAAGCTACGAAAGAAATTATTAGCAAGGAGTTTAATCTTATCTTGAATGATTATAATTTAGAGTTGCTCGATCGAACTGTGAATAAAAATGAAGAAATAACTGCGCAAGATCGTCGAGATTTTAAAGTTTTGATGCAAGATTTGTTTCGCATAGACGAGCATTATAAAAAAGAGATCGAAAGTTTTTTAAAACGACAGATTACTCATGAAGAGGCTGTTGCTTTAAAACTTGCACGTATTGTTGGACGAAATGAAAAAGGGTTGAATCAAAATCTTTTGTCATATTCTGGTAATTACACTAAAGATCAAATTTTAAGAAAAGATAAAGTTTTAGATTTGGCAGGCTTTGGCTTTAATGAGCGAATTGCGCTAGTTGGGCATAGATATGTTGAAGACATTTTAACTCGTTATAGTTCTGAAAATTTACTAGTGGACAATACTCTTAAAACACCTGCTGAGGCTCGAAATATGAACTCAGAAGTGATTCGTTTGATGAATAATGAGGCCTACAAGGTAAACGCTCAATCAAAAAGAAAGCAAGAGATCAGTCGCTCTGAAGCTATTCGAATTTATGAAGCCGTTACACGTCATCCTGTTGCGCGTGTTTTAAAGCTGACAACTTATGATCCTGATGGAAACATAGGCTTTTGCTTCGGGCGAGCAATGACAACACACTTAGAGGCGCTTAGTCGTGGAATAGATAAGGATTCAATAAGAAAGGTCTTTGTTGTCGGAGTAATGCGTGCTTTAGTTGGTGATAAGATTTGGCAATTTCATGTGGCTACAGCCATCAAAGGCGATGATGGACACTGGTGGGTTTTAGATCCATTTTTTGGTCAAGTAGTTCACTTGGAAAAGTGGTATGAAAAAATGTACAGTCATGATGTTAAAGGCGTATTGCGTTTGTATGTGACTGAGCCAACACGTTTTGGAGCTGCAGGAAGCCACTCTTATCAAAAAAGTCATTTAATGTTAGATAGTTACAATAATTATTTTAAAGATCTTATGGAGTATTACCGTAAAAAATCCCGAGGACAACTCGAGATTAAACCCATATGGGAAAAAACATTTGATTGGATACTTTCAATAGCTAAATTAGGAGTCTAAATACCTTAGACAATACGTATAAACTAAAATCTCTCTGGTAATACAGAATTTTTTTAAATACTCTATAAAAGAGTTTTAAAAAAGTATGAGGTTTATAATTGTGAAAAATATTATAATTATTGGCTTGGTGTTCTTGAGCACAGCTGTTGCCTTACAAACTAAGGCTCAGGTAAAACCTTACATGAGTAGTTTTGAGTCTGCATTGTTGAAACTAAGTCCTTATATTATAAATGAGGAAGCCTACAAGCAAACCGAAAATAAAAAATCTATTTCTAGTGCTTTGAAGGACTTAAATGTCTCGATTCAAGCAGTAAAGCATGATAAGTCAATAGAGCAAACCAGTTTAAAATTCAGGTTTGAGGTTTTGGCAGATGGTATTAAAGATGTCGAAAGTAGCTTTAACAAAGGCGCTGTGGATTATTCCTATTGGAATTTAAAGTCACAGTTGCACCAGTGTTCTTCTTGTCATACGGAACGTCAGTTGGTGAGCCGTTTGCAGGATTATGATTTTTATAAGAATTCGAATTTATTTACACAGGCTGAGTTTCAGTTCATGCTACGTAATTATGATAGTGCATTTAATAAATACGTGGATCTTATTGAAAAATACGATGGAAAAAACATGACTCATGAAGAACTTAATAGGTCTGTTAAAAAAATAGGATACTATTTAGTGCGTGTTAAAAAAGAGGATGCTTTAAGTTTAAAGACTTTTAAATCGCTCAAGAAAAATAAAAATTTACCTCAATATATGAAAAAAAATCTAGATAAGTGGGTAGATTATTTAGAAGTTAAAAAATATAGAATTTTTCCAAGTGAAGCTGAAAATCAAAATTTAGAAGCTTTAAAGCAGTTTGTAGCGGATAGAGAAAAAATCGCAGATCACTTTGGCGTAGGAAGTGACCGGTTTTTGATAGATCAAGAGACTTTAATTTATTTACATAATGTTTTAAACACAGAGACTAATCAAAAAAATATTCCATGGTTTTACTACTGGATAGGATATATGAGTGCAGATTATAAAGAAAGTCTTTTTGATCAAACAGGCCAACTGTATTTACAAGAGTGTGTAAAAAAATATCCTAAATCTGATGTTGTTGAGCAATGTAAAAAAGAACTGAAGTCTATTGAGGAGCAATAATTAAGCTCTCTATTTAAGTTGTTCGGTTAAATCTAAAAAAATATCAACTGCTGAAACTGTAAGTGGAGAGCTAAAATTAGATCCTGGTTTGCTTCCGGACCATCTATGAGTCAGGTTTGGAACCTCTAAATGATGAACAGAGATTTGGTTAGGGTATGCGACACTGAGACCTCCGTAACTGTTTCGATATAACTGAGTGAGGGACTCATTAAAACGGCGGTCATCTAAGTAATCAAAATATTGGACAGCTTGTTCAAAAGCATGTCTTCCTAAGTTAGGAGATACAACGTTGTCTTTTTCTCCATGGATGTAGAATATAGTTTTAAGTTGAACGTCTTTTAGAGGCCCAGCACATTGAATGGCTTGGTAAGCCGTATATTTAGCTCCTTGCGAAGAGAGGCTTGCGGATACATTGTAAGGGGCTCCGGAATGAATCAAAGCGCCTTTAAAGACTTCAGGAAAACAAAGAGCTAAGTGATTGGCAAACATGGCTCCAGATGAAAATCCAGCTACAAATATACGGCTCGAGTCTGCGATACCTGTTTTAATTAATGTTTTAACTTCTTGTACGATTTCCATGTACTCACCATCACGTTTTTTCATTTTATCGGATAAAAAATTCCAACATTTTGTGAGATTTATAGACGTATTTTTTTCTGGTGCAATAATGATGGGATTTAGATGTTTTGTTTTTGCGACGATATCTGTTGCGTCCACAAAGTCTTGTTGTGTTTGTCGACAGCCGTGAATCCAAATCAAGACAGGTCTTTTCTCAGTTGCTGTATTTGTGCTATTTTGCTCAAGGGGATTGTAATTATAATATGTATAAGCAAGCTTTGCTAAGGCTTGAGAGCTTAAAGCTAAGAAGTTGAAAAGCAGTAATAAAGTAATTTTTAATACGACCTTATACATATTAAAATCAGTAGCAAATAAAGTTCCATATATAAGTTAATCAAATGAATATGCATCGGTAAGAGGTGTATAAAACGTATCCAATGTAACAAAAAATGGGGAGCTTAGATAGCCTCTTTAACGCCTCTCTATCAATTAGTGGGGTGTAGTCACATGCCAATACCATCCATTGGTGTTGAGATTTCTAGAGTTTATGAAGCCACATCGTTGTAAGATCTTGTTTTTAAAGGACTCTTCGTTGGTG
>JBKBTW010000139.1:0-7528 GCA_046291245.1 Pseudobdellovibrio sp.
TGAATTTGATTGGATTCCTTTATCTAAAACTTAACGCTCAGCATTCCACCATCAACTGAGATGAGCCCTAGGTCTCCGGTATAAAATGTAAACTACGTGTCAGGAAGGAGACAGGAAGGACAGTTTATCGTTATTATTTAATATTATTTCATTTGCTGTTCAAAAATGTAAACTATTTTATCTTCGCCGAGTGGTAAATATAAATAAAGTTTTTCATTTTTAATTTCGAATTGGGTTTTAGAGTAGTTACCGATTTGCATATCAGTATCTAGTGCACACTCAGAATTATTTTGCGCATCAGTTTCTATAACAGTTTGTTCGATATAAAGATTTTTTTCAGAAATAATATTGTAATTTGCAAGTCTTTTGCAGTACCCATTTTCATTGTCTCGATAATAATAAATTTCATTTTGGACTTCAGAATTAAAAATATAATAGAGCTTAAGGTTTTGATTTGGGCGATCCATGAGTTGCCCCTGATATATGATTTGAGTAAATAACCAAACACCAAGAAGACTACTCATATCTAAATCCTCTTTTTTTAAGAATATCTTGGACCAAGTTCATTTTCTCTTTTGAGTAGATAACTTTGATTTTATCAATCAACGAGTTATTAAAAGACTCAAAATCACTAAAGTAATTCATTTCACTTAAAATTTGAGTGGCAAGTTCAATCGCCTCTGTTTCAGAAGTTTTTTCTTTTATTTCCCAGAGAAGACTACTAATAATGAGAGAATCATGATACAATCCCCCTGTTTTTTCGGTTAATTTTTTATCTGTAAGAAGCGATCTTTTAAAAGGTCCTTTTAGATAAGCGGCTTCACCTAAGAACGGACGTCCCAAAGCCACACATGTGAAAAAATCTGCAAAAGCTTCGTTTAACGAGCCCCCTTCTTTTTCGTAGGGTAATCCAGCCATGCCATCAATAGCGGCATGAAAAGTTTCGTGGTAAATAATCGATGGATCAGAAGCGATTGATGTAAAAACTTCGCTATCGCCTCGCCCGAGTCTGATTTTACCCTTGTAGTAAAAGGCCGTGTTTGTGTTTTCAGGATAACCCACATTAACAACAGCTTCTAATTTTTGTGTAAGTTCTATTTTGAGTTTTGTTTTCATCCAGTCTAAAGCTTTATCCATAAAGTAATAAACTTGAACTTGATCAAAACGTGTATCCTTTGGATCAAATTTAAGAAGTGGCGTGACCTGAGTGATTTTTTGTTCAGCTTCATTAGAGACTAAAATGAATGGATTAGAGAGAGCTGGTTCAGAGTAAATATTTTTAAGTAAGACATCTGTCAAAGCCGTAAGCTTTGGACCTTGTGGGTAAACTTGAGTCATCGCTTGAGTACTTTCAGCTGAAAACTCATTGTTTTTATCAGAATGGGCGAGGTGAGAACCCATTTGTTTGATATCGTAAAGTTTGAGTGAAGGCGTGTAACGAGCTTGGTAAATATATCCATTGGATAGTTCATATTCTAAAATTAAATATTTTTTAAACACGGAGTGATCATTTTCAAGAGTTTCAAAAATTTTAGAAGATTTAATTTTTAAATTTCGATGTATTTTTTCAAGCCTGAGAATCTCTTTATCTTGTTTAAATTTAGAATAGTTAATCGGTGGAAGCGCACCTTTCATCTGAGTTTCATTTAAATAAAGAGCTTCAATTGAGGCTAGGGATAGGTCTTTTTTAAATTTCTTTTTGATAAACGTATTTTTAACACCAACGCGATCAAATGTTTGGAGGCCATTTTCAATTTTTTGATTCTTATAGATGATGCTTGAAGTTTTGTTGACTTTGACTTCCCTTACAAAGGATTCAAGTTTTTCAGGTGAGTCTTTCGGAGTCCAGTTGAAATGAGTAGGTTCAATTTTTTTTTGGCAAGCAGCAAATAAAGTTACAAAAATTAAAATATACTTTTTCATTTCACATCTCGATTTATTCAGGTTTTATTCTTCTTTAAGATGACAGATGTTTTCAACACTAGCAGAGCTAAAACCCGTAAACAAGAGGGTCTCGTTTACGGGTCTATTTTAAATTATTATTGATACTGATTTAATTCATCTTTTTATTGAATTACTCAACAACTAATGATCTTTCTAAATATGTACCATCGCCATTTAAGAACTTAAGGTTGTGTTTGCCAGAAGAAAGTTTTCCAAGTCTAACATCTTTTTGGAATGGAACTAACACCATGATACACATACCTTGAGTGACTGATGCAATTGATTTAATTTCATGATTGTACTCGTCAGTGTTGCTCACTTCAGCGCGGCTCCACTTGTAGCAACCATTTTGAAAAATACCATTTACAACAACATAAGCATCAGAGCTAGAGTCAAATCCGCCTGGTACAAATACTCCATTGATACCCACTTGAACTTCTTTTTCATATGGTTTGTCTGCGGCCACAGCAGCAAATGAAGTTAAAATCATAGTCATAGCGATGATTGATTTTGCAATTTGGTTTTTGATCGTTTTCATATAGACCTTCCTTGTTAGGTTGTTTGTTTTTTATTGAAGCTGTTTTTTTAGTACAATAAAGAGAGATAGTCCTGTGTTTTCATTTTGAAAAATATATTTTTAAATAGAACTGTAGGAGGTTCTTTTTAAAAAGATTTTCAGTGTTGAATTCTTATATTATCTCTCTTCTGTATTTAAAGATTAAGTTTCAAGTTAAAAAATATGTATGATGTGTATCATAAACGCTGTGTGTAAAATAAGAATTATTTAAATTTCTTTATTTTGATAAGAGCATTGGTTCAATATTTCTTTTGATCTATGTTCTGTAATCTATGATCTATGATCTGGGTCATATTTGAGCAACTAGTGTTGCAGTAATCTCGAATATGAGAACTCTAAAAGGAGGATTTAATGGCACAAGCCCAGCTGAACAACCAAAAAAGCACTAACGCTTAGCATTCCACCATCAACTGAGATGAGCCAGAACTATTTTCCTCGTGACTTTTTCTTTCCAACAAAGCTTTCAGCGCTTCAGATTTTTCATATTCAGCGTCCATGTGATAGTGGTCATCTTCACCCCAACGAAAAACTTTTGGCAATGAGTAGTACATCAGTGCGTGATAGAGCCGCTGAGGTAATATCTTTCTAATTAGTCCAAAGAAGTATGCGTCAATGGTAACTGGCACTCGTAGCGGTGGATTGGAACTATCAATCACTTTACGAATTTTTTTGGCGATTTTTTCTGGTGTCGAAGGTGACAATCGCATCATTTGTGCAATGAACGGGGCCATGGAGTTGTAATGGTAATAGTAAGGGTTATTTCTATCCTGAACGGACTTTCGACTTTCTCGTGTTAGTTTCACATTTTTGAAAGACTCAGAATTTATAAATCCGGGTTGAATTAGACAGACATTAATCTTCCACGGTCGAACTTCATACCATAGAGCTTCGGTTGCGCCTTCGAGTGCAAATTTGGAAGCACTGTAAATCGACATCGTGGGCATTGCCATCATTCCACCGACTGAAGATAGGTTGATGATGTGACCCGAGCGCTTCTTTCGCATGTATGGTAAAACACCTCGAATCAAAGCCATTGGGGCACGAAAGTTCGTGTCAATCTGTCTAAGTCTTTCCGTTTCATTGACTTGCTCAACGACACTTCTTAGACAGTATCCCGCGTTGTTGATCAAAACATCTATTCCGCCCAACTTCTCATTCGCCTCAGCGAGGATCGCATCTCGTTCAGATTTGACCAAAACGTCAAGAGGCCGAATCCAGAGAGAATCAGATTCGAAAACTCCAGCCTCTTTAAAGCGACCTAAAGAAGACCGTCGTGCTGTCGCAATCACGAGGAACTTCCCAGAAGCAGATAGCTCTCTGGTTAGCGCCAAACCAAGGCCAGTGCTAGCTCCAGTGATCAGAACTACACGTTTACGGTCTTCCTTTGACTTCTTACGGTTTCTAAAGATCCAACTAAACACTTCTCCTCCTATGAGGCCAAATAATCTACGGTGGTCTCTACCTTTCCACTCCGAGCAATGGCTTCCTGATAGTATTTGGCATCAAAATAGGGATCGTCCACGGGAGGGGCAGTTTTTATGGGATCGTTTGATTGACTCAAACTAATTTTCTCGACTTCAAGGACATTACTTTGAAGATCAAGCGAGCCTTTGACTATGACCTCTTCCCACACAATTTTTTTTGCTATGCCCTCAAGGGTTTTGGTCAGACTAAGCGTGTATTCGTTCGAGTCTGAATCGACCCTAAATTTGTGCGTTCGGCCATCAACAACTCTATTGAATGGAACAAGAATGCCTGTTACCTCAATCTTGGGAGAACGAGAATGATGACTGACTCGTTTTCCCGAAAGCCTGTGAATCTGCCGCGTCACTGCTTTCCTAACTTTTCTGAGAACGGACAGGACTTGCTTGCCATCTTTTTTGACAATGACAGGCTCATTTAATCCAAACACACTCATGGAGACAGAAAGCAAATGTTTATCTTTTGCCACTGGTTCGATATTTATCTGCACATCCGTATCCCAGCCATAGGTAGATTTGATTTCTTTCACAACATGATCGGCATACTGCTTTAGAGCCTCAGTTTGGGTGAGGTCTTTTGCAAGAAACTCGTACATTAGATCTTGGCTAAATAAATCCATATCCATCCTCCTAAATGGTTTTGCTTTTATGAGCAGGTTTTTCAAAGCGACGCACATTCCAGTCGTCCAATTCCTTTCGTAATTTTTGTTCAATCTGTTGCATCGCCTTAACAGGATTTTCACTGATTGAATCGCCTACGAAAGTTCCTGCTTGAGAAACAATTCGGCAAGAGGCACGATCGGCGTTCTTACTCTTTTCAATCATGAGCTTCATTGCTGAATCGCTATGCGCACTGCAATGAAGTGCTTCTGCTACCCTTGAGACGAAGTTCTTTATTTTTTCATCTGAGTTAAAACCCATAAATTCAAATTGAAGATCATTTGTCATAATACCCTCCTGAAAATAAAGCCTAAAAACTGAAGCCATCAAAATTGACCGCGAACTTTCAGCTAGGGTAGTAAATTTTAAATAATTGATTTAATTTGCCGTGTTTATGGCAAGGGATTCGGTGGGATACCTGACGATCTCATGTTTGCACCTCCTTCTATTACGTCCAGGGCACGCATTTAGATAAAAGAAGCTACAATTTTTTTTGCAAAAGCCCTGTTGTATCTAATTTTATTTTGTTGTCGGCCAAAAAAATGTCAAGGAGCCACGTTGCCAAAACCAGTACATGAGAAATTCTGTCAGAAATTTCAAAAAACTTAATGCGACTTTTAAAAACAAAAGGCGGAGCCTGATTATAAGACATCCGCCTTCTTCACTCTTGGGAGTGAATCATTTTAGGAAAACTGGTTTAGGATACTTTTACGTCCTTCAATTCTTTAGTTTCTTTTTTGGAGCCGAGCAGTTTTCCAAAAAAGCTACTTTCCCCCGACTGGATTTGAATAGTTCGCCCCTTAGCACTTTCTGCTTTAGGAAGAACGACGTTTAAAACACCATTTTCATAGTGAGCTTCAATTTTATCAGCGTTGATTGAATTAGGCAGAGTAAAAGTTCGCTCAAACTTCCCGTAGACCCTTTCATGACGAAGAGGAGCTTCACCATTTTCCTCTTTCATTTCACGTTGGCGCTCGCCTGAAATAACCAATTGATTGCCTTGGACTTCGATTTTAATATCTTCTTTTTTTACTCCAGGCATATCAAAGCTAACCAAGTAGTGATCCTTGGTTTCGTTGATGTCACAGCTTGGTTGAAATCCAACTGTAGTTGCGTAAGTTGGTCTAGCAAGCGCGTTTACGATGCGGTCAAAGTCATCAAAAACGTCTGCCATAATATCCGAAGATAAACTGCGACGTGGCCAAGACCAGTCTGTTGAAAGTGGACTTAACATTCTCATTGTGTACCTCCTTATGGTTGATTGTTTTTGTTTGTTAAACTTTTCAACGTTAAATTGGGATTACTTTTAAAATCGTCAAGTATATGAATAAAAAATTTTTCTAACTTGTATAAGTGCACGTCTATGATTTCAGTTTGGGAAATTTTAAGATGATTTTGTCTTTCTCAGGAACCATCTGCATTTTGTTTTGATCCACATGTTCAGGTAACGGGAACGTTCTATTAAATGTGGATTTAAAAACGCTTTGTGTAGAGCTATCATTTTCCGAAGATTCGCTTTTCTTTTCTAATGAGCCTGTGATTGTGATGTATCCATTTTCTATTTTGGTATTTATTGAGGTCGCATTTAAATAATCAACTTGAACGTCGTAGTAGACGAAATCACCATCTTCTCTTTTTGAAATGTCGTAGATGGTCCCACCGCCAAACTTATCAGAAAACCAAGAATCAAAAGGGTTACTCTTAGAGTGGCGACCAGCCCCAAAATCTCCCATGCGCTTTTCCATCTGTTTGCGCATTCTCTTCATTTCCTCAAACGGATCATTTTGATTAAAGAAGTTGTCATCGAAAAGACTGTCGAAATTGTGCTGGATACCCTCTTGTTTTTTTAATATGTCGTCGAAAACGGCGTCTCTGTCGGACCATTTAGATTCAGTTTTTGGCTCTGTGGTCGGGTTGTACTTGAGTGCTGCTAAGACTATTGCCCCGCCAATAATGGCACTACCCAAAGAAATCAATGAGGTCTTCAAAACGGGTTTCATATTAAACTCCTTATATACTCTCTTTTTTGTTGAAAAAAATGAGATTGGTTTTTGAATCGTCAAGTTTTCCTGTTTTGAAATGATAAAATTAAATGAGATTTCAAATTCTTACGGGAATCTTGACAAAAATATTTAGAAACCTATTTTTACGATAGGTTGATATTTAATCTATTTGGGATCTGGGGTTTAGTGCTCCGTATTTTGATTGGAGGTGATTTTGACCGTGCAAACGAATGATCAAAAGACCAATTCAAATTTGAGCGATAAAAGCTTTTCGCTAGAGAGTGATCTATCGAATGTTAATGGTAAATCTGGTGCAGACTATCTCAACCATTTGGAACATCAACTTAGGGATTTATGGCTCCAATACGTTGAGCGCTTAGACACGAATGGTCTCGATGAAACAGCAAAAGCAATTAAGCAAAAGTATTTTAGCCTTTATCAAAATTATCGGCATAACAAGAACTGGAGAAGAATGGTCAACAATTAACAAAGGAGGTGCTTATGCGAAATATATTTTATAACAAGGTGGATTTAACACCTTTAAAAATATTGTTCTCTATTCTTGCCATCTCACTAGTGGGTTTTTTTTCAGATGTTTCAGCAAAGACTAGTGATTCAAATTGGGTTCGGCCAGTTATTATAAACCTAAAAAATGAATTAAAAGCTTGTCCGATTCCGTATTTGGAAGACAAATGTGAATGACCGTATCCCATTGACTAGAGATGTTGTAATTTCCGGTATTGTTTTAACTTGTTAACATCATTTTATATTCTTTTGCAAATTCATTTGGTGTTTTCATTTTTAAAGATCTATGTGGCCTGTTAAAATTATAATCCTCTTTCCATTTTTGTATTTCATCTCTT
>JBKBTW010000140.1:0-925 GCA_046291245.1 Pseudobdellovibrio sp.
CACAGCCCTGTTACTGCACGCAAACAAACTTAAATAATTAGGCTCCATAGGCAGATAACCTGATTTAACAAACTCATATATGCCTGCACGCAATGTTTCTGAAGAGTGTCCTCTAGCCGTTATCACCGAAATGGGACGCTGATTAAAAACAGCATGATAAAAACAATCCCATGAGGGACCTTTCCATTGAACATCCGGCATCCCCAGCACTTGCATAATATCTTGTACAAATGACTGTTTCTTTCCTAAAAGCTTTTCGGCCTCGTCTAACTTTATATCTCTAAAACATCTAAATGTACCAGTTTGATCATCCCAATTAATTTCATAATCTTGATATACACCAGATTTACCAATCGTTTGATGATGGAGAGCCCATTCCCCACTTGAAACGTGCAACTCCTCTTGCGTGACTTTATGAAACAAAATCAGCGGCGTCGCTAAGAAGGCAATATTGTCATCGAAATCGAAAAAATAAAAACTGCGCCCACCGCGATGATAATTACGATCTGGTTCCCGCAAATGGGTTGGCCCTAATTCAAGCTGACCTTTTTTACTTTGTGACATACTTACTTCTTCTTTTTAACAATAACTTTCTTTACGCCTAATACCTCTGCTTTTTCGGTAGCTGATTTCGCTTTCTTAACTGTTTTCTTAGATTTAGATGTTTTTTTCTTTGCAGCTTTAGGTTTACCATCACCTAATTTTTCAGTCATTAAAGCAAATGCTTTTTCTGCTGTTATGTTTTCAGCCGTTACTCCTTCAGGAAGTCCTACGTTTGTCTTGCCTGCTTTCAAATAAGGTCCATAAGGTCCATTAAAAAGACTCACTTCAATATCAAGAGTTGGATGTTTTCCAAACTCTTTTAAAGCCGCTGCCTTACCACGACCTTTTTTAGGAATCGATAATAAAGCTAATGCTTTTTCTA
>JBKBTW010000140.1:935-7477 GCA_046291245.1 Pseudobdellovibrio sp.
AATTCATTGTAAAAACAGTTTCTGTTTTGGGAATAGAACGATAATCACCATCACACACAATATAAGGACCAAAACGCCCTACGCCGGCTTTAATATCTTTTCCAGTATCTGGATGAAGACCTAATGATTTCGGTAAAGATAAAATTTCTAAAGCCATTTCATATGTCACAGATGCCGGATCTAATCCCGGTGGAAGAGATGATCTTTTAATATTCTCATCATCATTTTCCCCAAGCTGAACATAAGCTCCGTAGCGACCGTTTAAAACGTAGATTTTCTTATTCGTTTTCGGATCAACCCCTAACGAATCTGCACCTTTGATTTTTTGCTCGATAAGTTTATCTATAACGTCAGAAGTGATATCCGCAGGAGCCTCAGCATCAGGTATTGATGCACTAAAAGGCTCTCCATCGCGCTGTGTTTTTACATAAGCTCCATAGCGACCAACATGAAACTCATAATCCGACAAGCCATCAAGTTTAATAGACCTTGCATCTTCAGGGTCAATTTTATCTTCTTGTTTTTCAACTAAAGCCTTTAAACCTTTATCGCCGTTATACACACTATTCAAATAAGATTCCCAATCAAGATCACCGTCTGCAATATTATCTAATGATTGTTCCATTTCGGATGTAAAACCCAAATCAACATATTGAGTTAAATGGTTAGCTAACAATTTTGAAACAACCATAGCTGTAAAAGTAGGGATTAAAGAGTTCCCGCCTTTACGAACATAACCACGATCTATGATCGTTCCGATAACGCTTGCATATGTAGACGGACGACCAATACCTTCTTTTTCCATCGTTTGAACTAAAGAGGCCTCTGTAAAACGCGCTGGAGGCTTTGTCTCATGCGCTGTGGGCTCTAACTTATCTGCGCTTACTTGATCACTCACTTTTAACTGAGGTAAACGGACCTCTCTTGATTCTAAATCAGCTTCTGGATCATCTGACCCTTCAACATAAGCTCTTAAAAATCCTGCAAACTCTATTGTTGTTCCTGTAGCATTAAAAATTGCGTGAGCCACTTTAATTTTTGCAGAGACTTGTTTTTGTTTAGCGTCTGTCATTTGACACGCCATTGTTCGCTTCCAAATTAAATCATAAAGTCTAAGTTGATTTCCTGTTAAACCTGTCTCATCTGGATCTTGAAACTCAGTTCCTGCTGGGCGAATACACTCATGGGCCTCTTGAGCGCCCTTAACTTTTTTACCCTCATAGGTACGGGGCTGAGCTGGCAAGTACTCTTTCCCATATTTTTGCAAGATTGATTTACGAGCGGCATTTATGGCCTCGGACGATAAATTCGTAGAGTCAGTACGCATATAAGTAATGAACCCTTGCTCGTAAAGTTTTTGCGCAACTTGCATAGTTTCACGTGAACTTAACCCTAGTTTACGATTTGATTCTTGCTGTAAAGTTGATGTTATAAAAGGAGCATAGGGCCTACGAGTTACTGGCTTTTCTTCAACCTCACTCACAGACCAAGAAGATGTTTGTAATTTTACGGCTAAGCTTTGCGCTGTTTTCTCGTCTAAAACAATCAAGTCTTTTCCTTGATTGAGTTGCCCTGTGAGTCCGTCGAAATCTTTACCTGTAGCGACGCGCTTTTGATCTACCGTATGGATTTTAGCTTCAAAGGTTTCACCTTTTTTATTTAAATGCGCTGTAATGCCAAAGTAGCTGGATTTTTTAAATCTAATTCTTTCTTTTTCACGTTCAACGATAAGTCTTACAGCCACCGACTGAACTCTCCCAGCTGATAAACCATAAGCGACTTTCTTCCACAACAGAGGCGAAATCGTATAACCAACCAAGCGATCTAAAATACGTCGAGCCTCTTGAGCCTTAACTAAATTATAATCTATCTCTCTTGTATCATTTAAAGATTTTTGAATGGCGTCCTTCGTAATCTCGTGGAACACCATTCTTTTTGTTGGCACTTTTGGTTTAAGAATTTCTTTTAAATGCCAGCTGATCGACTCACCCTCGCGGTCTTCATCGGTTGCAAGATAAAGTGCATCAGCTTCCTCCAGTTTATCTTTCAAGTTCTTAATCACTTTAGCTTTATCTTTGGGAATACAATAAAGGGGTTCAAAATTTTTATCTACATTAACACCCAGTTGCGCCCATTTTTCTTTTTTAACTTTTTCAGGAATATCTTTTGAAGACTGCGGCAAATCTCTAACGTGTCCCATACAAGATTCCACTATAAAGTCTTTACCTAAAAATTTACGTATCGTTTTTGCTTTTGTTGGAGACTCAACGATGACAAGTTTTTTTCCGGCATCGAATGCATTATCAGCTGGTGCAGATTTTTTAGCCATTACGTGTTATATCCTTTTCACTGACAGTTAAAACAGAATGACTATATTATATGTAGCGACTGCATATAAAACACAATCTATTTTTAAGGTAACTCGCATGAAACAGTTAAGTGAATTCAAGACGAATATCCAGTTTTTACTCACTGATATAGACGACACAATCACCACGCATGGCCATCTCTCAGCGCAAGCTTATTCAGCACTTGAGAAACTAAAAAAAAGTGGAGTGCATGTTATACCTGTCACAGGACGTCCTGCTGGTTGGTGCGATCTGATTGCTCGTTTTTGGCCAGTTGATGCCGTTATTGGCGAAAATGGCGGCCTGTATTACAGGTACTTTCACAACAAAATGCATCGATGGAATTTTTCTGACGAAGAAACACTAAAAAACAATCAAACTAAACTTAAAATCATAGCTGATGAAATTAAACAAAAAATACCTCATGCTGCAATTTCAGCAGATCAATTTTGTCGCGTTTATGACTTAGCTGTGGATTTCTGTGAAGATATCCCTCGCTTGTCTGATAAAGAAATAGAAAGCATTGTTAAAGTTTTTCATCAACACGGAGCAACTGCTAAAGTGAGCTCAATTCATGTTAACGGATGGTTCGGAAACTTTAACAAAGTAACAACTGCAAAGCTTTTATTAAGCACTGAATTTAATCTTTCTGAGTCTGATATTTTAGAGAAGTGTGCTTACGTAGGAGATTCTCCTAATGACGAACCTCTGTTTGAAAACTTCGAGCACACTTTTGGTGTTGCCAATATTAATAATTTTGTTTCTCGCATGCAGTATCTGCCTCAGTACATTTCCAAATCTGAATCAGGACAAGGGTTTTGCGAAATAGTCGATCAAATTTTAAGAGTGAATTCTCAAACTTAAAAATAAAAACTATTGATATAATAATTTAATCAACTTTAGTATGGCCATCCATATTCAATATATATTTGTAAATATCATGTGAGCGATACTTTCTCTCCAATTTATTTAATATATCAACATTATCAGCGCATTTAACTAAACCTGAGAATTTAGATGCACTAACTTCTGCTTGTATTTTTTCTAGACTATTTTTTGTCGCAAACTTACTGCAATTAATACTTTCATCAAAAGATTCATCTATGTAGCTGGCAAGCTTGATTGGATTTTCTTTATTTACAACCCACTGATTATTAACACACTGAACGTAAGGGCCTCTGTTGTATTCAGTTCCAAGAATATCATCATTTCTCAAAAGAACGTGGTTCCAAAATCTCATACCATTAAAATTTGCTGATAAATCAGCGTAAGAATAAACTCCAGTAGCTAAAACATTTCCACCTAGAAAGGTTTTTTCATTTCTGATCCCAACGTTCAGAACTCGATGAATAGATTTACCTTCTAAGTAATGCGATTGAAAATAATTAAAGCCAGAACCAAACATGTGCTGAAATTTATCAACACCTATATCTCTTGGACCCACACGAATAACAGGACTTAGCGAAAGCTTATCTACTCTAGATATTTTAGCAGCTAAGATCACACCATTTCTAAGTTTCCAGTCTTTATAGATAGATTCGCCTTTTTGCATATACCGCACTGGAAAGTGAACCTGCTTTAACAAGTCCTGTACAAACATTCCTTTTGAACGATCTTTAAATGCCAGTCTTAACGCTTGATACAAGACTTCTTCGTTACAGCCTTGTACTTGATGAGAGGCTTCAACTGCATGCGCAAGATATTGATTAGCCAACTGATTGATCTGCGCTTCCCGATCTGGGATATTCATAAGCTTAGAATTAAAGTTATCAACTTCGGCCCCAAAAACAGAAGAAGCGATCGTCATAGAAAAAACACATCCTAATAAAAATGATATTTTGCTCATAAAAAGCTTATATCATGGGCAACATAGGCGCTAAATCTATTTCAAAGATATAATCAAAATAATGTTTACATGGTGTAAACTTTACAACTAAGACTGACTAATTGTTAATACGACCTAAATATTTTAGATACTCGGGTCGCTTTTCGTCCCATACAAAGTGATGAATTGACCCATTAGCAAATGTAGAAAGATCCCAAGCTACACCTTGGTGAAATGCATATGTAAGCGCTCTCATCACCATACCGTGAGCGAATATAGCAATGTTTTGTTGTGCAGAGTTTTGAGCAACATCTAATATAGCTTGGCGAACACGAATCATCATTTGACGCTTAGATTCTCCTTTTGGATAACGAAAATCTAAATCTCTTTCCTCATAAGATCTCCAGCGTTCAACAGTATCTGGACCAAATTTTTCATTGATCTGTTCCCAAGTTAAACCCTCCGCCTCACCAATATTGGCCTCACGAAAGCGCTCATCTTTTAAAATAGAAAGTTTTGTGTCTTGTATCGCAATTTTTGCCGTTTCAAACGCACGAATTAAATCACTTGAAACAACATGCTCAATTTTGAGCTGTTCAATATAAGGCTGAATGAACTGAGCTTGCTCACGCCCTAATTCATTAAGGGGAATATCCGTACGACCTTGGAATCGTTTATCACGATTCCAATCCGTTTCCCCGTGTCTGACTAAAAAAACATTTTTTATCTTCAACGTGAAAGCTTAATAAAAAATTATTTTCTAACTTTTGCTTTTGTCATTCTTTTCTTTTTTGTAAGTCTTTTTGCCTTACCACGTGCACTTTTGTTTTTTGTAGATTTATTTTTTCCACCGATTTTTAAAGCCATTTTGATCTCCTCTGATTAGGTTATAAATTCATTTAAAAAAGAGTTAACGCTAAATTATTAACTCTTTATAATCTGAAACAATTTTTATTTTTTATTATTCAACAAAGCCGCAAACGGATTATTAAATGGCGAACCACCACTTCTGGCACCGTTGTTTGCAGCATTACTAAAGTTACCGCCACCTGTTTGTGGACGATGACCTTCATTGCGGCGATCTCCCCCTTGATGAGGACGCCCACCATGCACCGGTTTATTATGACCACCCGATGGTCTACCGCCAGTACCTTGACCTTTAAACTGTTCACGCGGTTGTGAAGCACTACCCTCTTTGACATCACGGAAAGATTTGTGCTCAGGCGCAGCTTCAAGTTTCATTGTTAATGAAATTTGATTTCTAGCCGTATCCACTTTCATAACTTTAACCGTAACTTGATCACCGGGATTTACAACTTTACGAGGATCATCGACAAATTTATGAGCTAATTCAGAAATATGCACGAGACCATCTTGATGAACACCGATATCCACAAAAGCACCAAAATTTGTGACGTTTGTTACGATACCAGGGCAAATCATGCCGTCTTTTAAATCTTTCACTTCAAAAATATCTTCTCTAAATTGAAATACTTTAAACGGATCACGAGGATCACGACCTGGTTTTTCAAGCTCTTTATAAATATCATCAAAAGTAAACTCACCGACTATACCAGCCCATTTTGTACGAACTGTTAAAAGCTTCTTAGCACCCTCACCAGTTAACTCATTGATATTGACTCCTACATCTTGAGCCATATCGCGAACCGCACTGTATCTCTCTGGATGGATACCTGTAGAATCTAAAAACACCTTACCATTGATAATTCTTAAAAATCCCGCAGCCTGCTCAAACACTTTAGCTGTAAATCGCGGAACTTTATTCAACTCCGAACGATCAGTAAATAAACCATTTTTCTTTCTATACTCAACGATCGAGGCTGCTAAGCCTGGTCCGATACCAGAGACATGCGATAATAATGACGTTGAGGCTGTATTCACATCTACACCAACATTATTCACACAGCTTTCAACAACTGCCGACAATCCCTTTTTTAATTGTGATTGATTTACATCATGCTGGTATTGACCAACGCCGATAGATTTAGGATCAATTTTAACAAGTTCTGCTAATGGATCTTGTAAACGGCGAGCAATAGAAATGGCACCTTTCACAGTAACATCTAAATCCGGAAACTCTGCTCGTGCGACTTCACTTGCTGAGTAAACTGAAGCTCCTGATTCATTCACCATAATCACAGGGATCTCTTTTTCTTTACCTAAGTCTTTAATAATTTTTTTCAAGAAAATTTCAGTTTCACGGCCAGCAGTTCCGTTACCTACAGCAATAGCTTCAATTTTTATTTGCTTAGTCACTTCGCCGATAAGCGTTTTACCCATCTGTTCAGCATTATCACCTAAAGTATGCATAACAGTGTGAGACACATAGTTACCACCTTTATCGACCA